>JAGQOY010000205.1 GCA_020427005.1 Planctomycetales bacterium | reverse complement strand
AGAACGATGCCTTCATCGTCAACTGGAAACAGGCCTCGTTTTTTCTCATAGAACACCATCGCCAAAGGTTTTCGGTAGACCAAATCTACCTCAACTTTTGCCCCAGGTCTCTTGGAGACCCTTGTCGCCCTTCGAATCCAAGGGTGGGCTTGGAAAGCATGCGCAATGGTGGCATTTGAATCGGGAGCCAGCAAGGAGATTGAACTTAATCGGCCGTTTTCAAATACCTCCTGGACAACATCACTTGAGATCCAATTCGGCTGTGGCGTGACAATCAAGTGCTCGCGTTTCAGGGAGTAGAGAGCAATGTCGATATGCTGAGCACCCCAAAGAAACCAGGCCAAGTACCCGAGGACTGTGAGGGGAAGAATGGAAAAGATTAAAGCTCCACCCGGAATATGGTGAACTATGCTGGTCATTCGAACCAGCCAATTCACTTTGGAGGCACCAATATCCGGGCCGGCCTTGGCAGCATTCAAAACGCACTCCTTTGCGGCAATGAACAATTCTGCAAAACGAGAATGGACGCGTAACTACTCTACCAAACCTTGAGCGGTGATTGCAATTGAATTCCCGAACGCACTTCCACGCTTTGCTTGACGCGACCAACCAATGCTAGCACTTGTTCCGGAGTCGCTGTACCGGAAACGACGATGTAGCCAGGGAATTGAGTACTCAGAGCAGCTTCACCTTCAACTGCCCCTTTGACTCCCGCCAACTCAAAGAGATCGACTAACGAACAACCATCCGGTTCGGCGAATGCCAAGGCATTTCGAGTGCCTGAAAAAGGTTGGCTTTTTCGCTTAACAATCCAGCCCGCTTGCATACGACGTGTCAATTGAATTGGATCCGAAGGTTCCAGCTGCAATTCAACTTCCAGAACGATGGAACCATCCAAGTTGCTGCGACAGAATGCAAATTGAAGATCCTCCGCCCGTCGCTCTTCCAATTGCCCCTGCTGGTCAATGATCACCACTCGGGTCACGCGATTTCCGATGTCGTCATTGGTAACAGAGGCATTACCAACTAAGGCACCGCCAATAGTACCGGGAATACCGGCCAGATGCTCCAAGCCCGCCAAACCACTACCAATGGCCGCTGTGATAACATGATTCAACTTCGCGCCAGCTCCTGCCACGAGCGATGAACCTCGAAATTCGATACGTGAGAGAGCTGCACTACAAGGGTGAATAACCAGACCGTCAAAACCACTAGAACGAATCAAGAGATTGGAACCATCCCCAAGAATACGGATTGGTAGATCCGCCTTACTGGCTGCAGAAACCAGTCCGCAGAATTCTTCCGCACTAGTAGGTTCGGCAAAAAATCGCGCCGTTCCGCCTAGCTGCAACCAAGTAAAGGGAGCTAGTACTTCCCCCTCTCGAATCAAATGTTGTAAGTTTTCTGGAAAAATCATTTTGTTCTTGAATTCGTTTGCTTGTTCCGTTGCAATTCTTCGAGCCAAAAGTGAATTGTCTCCAAGGAAATTAATCCATCAAGCTTGTTCGTGCACATTCAGAAGAATTAGAACTTCTGAGTGCTACTCAGGGGAGAAATTTGCGAATATTGGCAAGCTTCTGCATGACGCAGCTCCAAAACTCTCGCCGAAGTCTCTGTCCTTCGCAAAGCTCTAGCAGGCTGCTGAAAAAGGAACCCGAAGCGTCAGCGAGGGAAGAACATGCCCAGCCCCTCGCTGACGCCTCGAGTTACTAATCGTCCGCAGATTTCGCAATTCGACTTTTCCATCACCCTGCTCAGGCCAGCTGCCACACCATTCCGGGGGTGGCACCATTGGATCGCTCGCGGTCAGGCGTGCATTTCAGAGGATCTACCTCGTTGAAATGGCATAAATGTAGCAGCCGGGCGTCCGTCGGGCCGACGACGCGTACTTTAATGGTGGGTCCACTTTACCAAATTGATATTGCCTTTCCGCTTTGAGCTCCGGTTTTTCCGAGTAGTGCTGGTTTAGAAGTGTCAGTATTCACTCGACATACACTTTCGAGTGACGTTCTTGCTTAACACCTTAGAATCCTTGCTCATTGCGATGCAACCCATCTGAATCTCGCAGGTAACTTGAACTGCTAAAGAGAAATTCAGGCAACTCACTCTTCAGTTGACATATTTCACCATACAATACTGAACTCTCACGATTTACAAGTTGGCTTTATCCTTAATGGCAGGCGATTTTCAAGTAGGGAAACTGTTGGATGTTGACGCGAGTGCTCGAACCTGAATTGATGGATGATCCACAAGAGTCGATGGCATACGACGAAATGGATCATGATCAAGTCAATCGCAGCTTCGTGGCAGACTTGCTTGCGTTTTCGGCGTGCAAGGGTGACGTTCTGGATCTGGGCACAGGGACCGCCCGCATACCAATCGAACTGTGCAAGCAGGCAAGCGAATGTAGGATTATGGCAAGTGATGCTGCCGTTAGCATGCTTGACATAGCTAGATTCAATGTTTCTGCCAACAATTTTGACAGCCGTATTCAGCTACATTTCGGGGATAGCAAACAGCTGAGTTTTGACGATGCCATGTTTGATGTCGTGATTTCCAATAGCCTGATCCACCATTTGCCAGATGGACATAGTGCCGTTGGTGAGATGATTCGAGTTCTGAAGCCCGGTGGCAGTATCTTTGTACGGGACCTTTGTAGGCCGAAGTCAAATGCTGAAGTTGAAAATTTGGTTGCCCAATACACAGCCAATGAA
This sequence comes from Planctomycetales bacterium, assembly GCA_020427005.1. Taxonomy (GTDB): domain Bacteria; phylum Planctomycetota; class Planctomycetia; order Pirellulales; family Pirellulaceae; genus Aureliella. The sequence continues at coordinate 9,682 of JAGQOY010000205.1, read as the reverse complement.
TCTCCAGCAAGCCAACAACTCTTCCGACAATCTCTGATAGCGGCTTTGACAGTCTGTGAAATGCAGAACCTTGTTGAGCGTTGTGGCATGAATGGATCGTGCGTTGCTATGTCCAGCGATCGTCACTGGACTTGGCAAGCGAAAAAGTGAACGCCCAGTTTTGTGCTCCAACTTATTAAATTAGGTCAGCTGACTTAATGGGCGCTGACACAAATGCAGGTGCTCTCGCAGCTAATCGACTAAAAACGATGGCCATAGCCAGGAATAGGATTGATGAGACAGTATTTGGATTTGCTGAAAAACGTCCTGGAAAAAGGCTCTGAGAAATCGGATCGAACCGGAACTGGCACCAGAAGTATTTTCGGTCATCAGATGAGATTCGATTTATCGCAAGGTTTTCCATTGTTAACAACTAAGAAACTGCACCTACGTAGTATTTTGGTTGAGTTACTTTGGTTTCTACGAGGTGATACGAACATCGATTTCCTTCGCCAACACCAGGTAACTATCTGGGACGAATGGGCGAACGATCACGGAGAATTGGGACCGGTTTACGGAAAACAATGGAGATCTTGGGAAAAAAACGACGGTACGACGATAGATCAGATCCTGGACGTCGAACAACAGATTCGCGAGAATCCAGATTCTCGACGTTTGATTGTCAGTGCGTGGAATGTGGCAGATATACCTTATATGGCTTTGCCACCATGTCACCTTTTATTCCAGTTCTATGTCAATGATGGTAGGCTTAGCTGTCAGTTGTATCAGCGAAGTGCGGATCTCTTCTTGGGTGTGCCATTTAACATTGCTTCATACGCCCTACTAACCATGATGATGGCGGACGCGACTGGCTTGATTCCTGGAGAATTTATTCACACATTTGGAGATGTGCATTTATACAACAATCATCTGGAACAGGCCAATGTTCAGCTTACTAGGCAGCTCAAGCCGCTTCCCAAGCTAGTAATCCGCCATCATCGCAGCAGCATCATCGAGTTCGAGTATGAAGACTTTGAATTACAGGCTTACGATCCCCACCCGCATATTAAGGCATCGGTAGCCGTTTAGGATTGCGAAAAAAGTCGCAATTCCGTGAATCCTCCACAATAGTCTTTTAACAACACTTACTTTTTTTTAAATAAAGCCTAAATGATCTTGCGGCGGTCTCTCGATTTATTGTATTGAGACCTAGTTATGCAGTTGCCTTTCTTCAGGTCTGCTTCTATTCAAAGGTATCGCGTTGTAAATAAATCCTGGATCATTTGACTCCTGCTGCATGACGTTCTCTCCGATTATTTGGCGAGTCCGGGAAGCTAGTTCGATTGTTCGGTATTGTCCTGACAATGATGTCATGGACAGCGCCTGCGGTCCACATGGAAATGGTGGATTGCTGCAATTAGCTAAAGGAGGCCAGGATGGCCAATACCCTTATCCCGCTGTTTTGGATGATCGTTGGGGCAGGAGCTACGCAAGGAGAGCTCAGACAACGGGTCGATCTAATTGAATTAAACCACTACTTTGATGACTTGGGACGGCATAGCTTCGACCAGGTCATTTTTTATGAATGGTCTCCGGACTACCGGAGATTTCATGTAATCGCATGGTGCTTGGTGGAAGGGGATGTTAGCCGTTTACCACGACGCAAAGCAGGCACAAACGATTACGTTACAAGCTGGTACGATCGTGACACCATGCGACACAGGACAGTTATCGCGCCGCTCTTCCGAGAGACTTGGACTCAAACTGATCCTGAAAGGGAAAACAGAAAATTGATTGATGAAAAATATCGAGTATCGCTGTTACGTCCCAACCGCTAGCAGAGTGATGAAAAAGTCGATTTGCAAAATCTTGTGGACGCTTCGGGTTACTTTTTCAGCAGCCTGCTAGTGCGAGTCGCACGGACGTATAGGGTGTGTTTTCAAGGAAATCATTGATCAAATAGGCGAAAAATCGCTACTCTTATGTGAAGTTTGCTTTACTAATGTTTGACTTCGGACTCTCGGTCGCGCATAGCAATTTCCTCTAGCTTCAACTTCATTTTCTCAAGCAGCTCGCCGTTCTCAGAAGCTACGTTTTTCGATTCGGACGGGTCGGATTTCAAATTGAAAAGTTCAATTTGACTGTCAGATTTAATCAGCTTCCATTCCCCCACTCGCAGTGCTTGCCCACGCCAACCCGGAGCAACGCTGTAGAATTCCCGTTCTGGCAATCCAGAATGCACTTGAAGAACCGAAAGCACACTCTCTCCATCCCAGCCTAGACTTCTAGTTGGCGAGTAGTTGGCCAACTCGCAGAAAGTGGGCATCCAGTCCGTAATATGCATTGGTTCATCAATTTTTCCCGGTTTGGCACCACGCCAGGATACTATTGTTGGAACCCGAATACCGCCTTCGTAAAGAGTTCCTTTTTGTCCTCGAAGCGGAAGATTATTGCCGGGTAGCACACCATTGGGACAATTGTCATCAGGATATTTGAGATCGTTGTTTTCTGCAGTGCTTCCACCGTTATCGCTAGTGAAAACAATTAAGGTGTTATCACGGACCCCCAGTCGCTCAAGTGTGTTTACGATTTGCTTCACAGCATCATCCAAGTGCATAATTGAAGCAGCATAATGTCGGGACACTTCGCCTTGAATTGAATCTGGAACCTTATTCACCCATTCGATCGGTTCCTTGACCGGTAAATGAACTGCCGTAAATGGCACGTACATAAAAAATGGCTTATTGGAATGCGATTCCAACCATGAAATCGCTTCCTTGCGCAATAAATCTGTTACGTGCCCAGGTTCGGCGATTAGCATCTCATTTCTATGCCAAGTCTCAGTAAAAGGGCCTTGCTTGTATCGATGATTCCAGGGGCTAACTCCTCCTGCTAACGAGCCATATGAATGGTCGAAACCAAAGTGATTAGGCCCTTCGGTAGGCGTGGAGCCAAGGTGCCATTTTCCAATTAAACACGTTTGATATCCGACGCTTTTCAACGCCGTTGCAAGCGTGGTTGTCTCCCAGGGCAATGCACGTTCATTTTGTGGAGATACGACGCCAAAACGACTCCAGAACCTACCCGTCATTAGTCCAGTACGGGTAGGGCTGCAAACCGGTGCAACGTAGTGATGGGTTAGTTCAAGCCCCTCAGCGCACATCTTGTCTAAAAATGGAGTGGGTGCATTGCCACCATGAAATCCAACATCAGCCCACCCTAGATCATCTGCCATAATAAAGACAATATTCGTTGGACCAGCCCAACTGAACTGGTTTAGCAGTAGTATGAAGGCGGCAGCCAAAAGTCCAGTGTTGTTGTGCATAGAAACCCTCATCGCAATCAATCTCCTACCCACAAACTAAATTACATGATGCTGTGATCGACAAAATCCTGTCATCGGTCATCTTATCCCACACAACAATCAGCCATAGCCTTTTTGCCTCACACACAGCATAGCGGTCTTATTTTATTGCCAACAAGCATCGCGCTGACGACAGGAGCCTAGGGCGCTGTTTGTAGATATTTCTGAACAAAATGGCCAGCCAATACGGGCCATGATGAAATGTCCGATCCAGGCACTGAACGTAAGCCATATCCGTGGCCACCGTCCCCAAAAACATGCAAGGCCGCTGGAACGCCAAGTTTCTTGAACTGCGTGTATAGCATAACGGTCCCCAACGAAGACGATTGATCGTCATTCGTATGAACCAAACAAGTGGGCGGGGCAGAAGGCGGTATTTTCAGGTCATCCACAAGACGATCCGTTTTCGGATCATAAAGGTTCCACGGATAAACAAGTACCGCAAAGTTCGGCTGAAAATCAACAGAGTCTACATCATCAATGGCCTCGTAGGACCGCTGTTTCCCGTCACAAATCAGCCTCGCCGCCACTTGCCCCCCAGCTGAAAAGGCAATCAAACCAATCCTATCGGCGCGAACTTCCCACAGTTCAGCCTCAGCGCGCAAACGAGAAATCATTCGCTGACAATCCTGTAGCGGTTCGACCCAACCAGGTTGTGAGGTCCCTTCGTTGGTTCGATAACTCAGCACAAAGGCCGTGACTCCTAGGCTGTTTAGCCATTTGGCCGCTTCTGTACCTTCCTTATCGGGCACAACTTTGCTAAATCCACCACCGGGTAAAACTACCGCACATGCTCCATTGGGATCTTTCGGCCGGTGAACAGTAAACGTTGGTTGCGAAATGTTCACTACCCGAGTGACAGGGGGCACCTCCTCTGGACGGCGTTGGAGCACATCCCCAAAATGCTGAACAGATTCGCCAGGTGCTAGGCCTGGCCAAAGTGGCTCTATCTTCGCAATTTCGGTTTGAGCATTTGCGACAGTTGCAATCACGCAGCCTGCGATGGCTAGCCAACAAACTCGATGAAGCATCCAGTACCCCTTCTCAAATACCGCCTATTGCCTGTTCAACGACGGCCATGGGTCGTGATTAGCAATTGGAACTCATTAGAATTGAACACGACCGGAAAGTCTGATTTCCCTCAATTGTCAGCAGACTGACCGCGTGATTGTCGACTGCGGGCCTTCATTTCTGTGACTAACCCCTCATCTCCTTGCTGTTTCATCCAATTTGCTAATTGCAGTTCAAGGCGCGATTGCACATCGGCCATTGCTGGTTCACCTGCCAGGTTCCGTTGCTCCAAAGGGTCCTGTAAGAGATCATACAATTCAGCACCTGGACGATGGAATAACCAATCTATCCGCCGTGCTAACTCGGGATTGTCTCGAGCATCTAACTGCCAAGATTCAATCGGTTGCCCCTTATGAATTCCCCCTATCGAATATGTGTTCTCTGGCGTTAGATTGCGGATCAGTTTATAACGCGCATCCCTTACAGCCCGCATCGGATAGGGTTCTTGAAAGCCATTGATTCCAACCGTTGTATGCTGGGAAAAAACGTACTCACGAAACATATTCTCTTTGCCCAGTAGCACATTCGCGAAGCTTCTGCCATCGAAATTGCGATTGCCTGACGAATCCGGGCAACCTGTATCGATAACTTTGGGGTCAATGCCTGCCAATTCTAGAAACGTGGGTGGTACATCGACGTACTGCATGAGTGCATCGCTGGTTCGTTCCGCCGCCACTTTACCTGGCCAGCGGGCGATTGAAGTAACCCGAATACCGTTGTCATAGACACTCCATTTACCTCCGTAAGGGAAACTACTCCCTTGCTCAGAGACAAACAAGACTAAGGTCTTTTCATTTTGGCCCGTTCGCTCAAGTGCCTGCATAAGCTGACCAACTTGCCAATCGAGCTTGTTGATTTCACCATAATAGTCAGCCAACAGTTTCCGTGTTATGTCATTATCATGCAAATAGGGTGGAACATGGATAGCGGCTGGATCATGCAGGTTTTTGGGACCACGGTTCCAGGGACTATGGGGATCATTTGAAGCAAAGACCAGCAACCAAGGCTGAGATGCATCGCGAGCCATAAAGTCGGCCGTGACCTGGAAATCATCCACTTTCGCACCTCCGAGATGTTCATACGGAAATGAGCTCGGTGGTCCAACATGTTCCTTGCCTTGCAATGCCACTCGATAACCAGCGTCCTTCAAATAGCCAAAAACTGAATGAGTGCCATCATAAACGCGAGTGTGATTGGGATAGGCGCCACTCCGAATGCAGAATAGGCCTGTATAAAGCGCATGCCGCGACGGAGAACACGTCGTGGCAGGCGTGAACATATGAGTAAAGACAGTTCCTTGGCTAGCCAATTGATCTAGCTGCGGAGTCTGTACGTCCTTGTTTCCCATAAACCCCAAATCGCTCCACGTTAAATCATCCGCAATGATCAACAAGAAATTTGGACGTCCCGCGGGCTGGGTATTCTGAGCCAAGGCTGGTTTGACAAAAGGCAGCCAGCCAAACGCAAAACAAAGTCCCATACCGAGCAAAAACCGCATCTGCATTCTCCAAACATTTTCTTTTGTAGCTTATCCACAACCAATCACTTCACCTCACATCGAGATGAACTGCCTGGCGGCTACTGACCTAAAACCAAAAACTATTGTGATCTGTCACCAAATAGCGGTGGGCAATGATTATTAGTTAGCCGAATGCCGTAAGGCGACATAAGGCCTCAGGCACTGGCTGATGAACGCCCGTTCTCGTATCACGGCTAACATCCTATACACATCCTGCGATAAATCCGAGTTCCTAATAGCGCACGATCATCTATTTTTTTCTTCTGCTTGGAGAAGCAGAATCAGCGTGCTATCAGCCAAATATTGACTGAATGGGATCGCCGTTACTTATTGGCAACGGCCTATCCTGGGTATCGTAGATTTCAGCTTGTGGGTCAATTCCCAAAGCCCAATACATCGTGGCCGCTATGGATTCCGGCCTCACAGGATCGGAGGCTGGATAGGCGCCGTGAGGATCGCTGGATCCATAAATCGCACCTCCACGGATCCCTCCGCCCGCCATGAGCACAGTGTAACAATCCGGCCAATGATTCCGCCCCTTGCCATCGCGATCTCCAATTTTCGGCCCGCGTCCAAATTCTCCCATCCACACCACGAGCGTATCCTCTAACAAGCCTCTGCACCGAAGATCTTCGATCAGAGTGGGGACAGTTTGATCGGTGATTGGTAACAAACGGTTTTTTAGATCCGTAAAGTTATCCTGGTGCGTGTCCCAACCCTCACTGCCTTTTCCACCTATGCTACTGGAAAAATATACAGTCACGAAGCGTGTACCTGCTTCAACTAAACGCCTGGCCAATAAGCAACTTTGACCGTAGGTCGTACGTCCGTACGCATCACGCAACCTGTCAGACTCCTTCGACAGATCAAGCGCCTGTTTGAGACCTGGTGAGGAAAGAATCGACAACGCTTGCTCTTGAAATTGGTTCATCCCTTGGGCAACCGAAACCTGCTCCTGCAAGGCCAGCTGCGTATCGACAATAGACAACAATCGTCGGCGTTCATTTAAACGATTCAAATCCACATTGGCGGGCAATTCCAACTCAGGCAAAGTAAAGTTCGCCTGGTTCGGGTCAGCGCGAAAAAAAAACGGATCGAATCTCTTGCCCAGGAAGCTAGCGTATTGACCTGGCGTGCTAGATCCATCGCGAACAATGTGCGGGTAAGCAATAAACGGAGGCATTCCGTCCCTCACTGGCCCCAATATCTTGGCCACTACACTACCGTAAGCTGGATAAAGCTCCAATGAGTCTCGTAGCCGCTGATCATCCGTTGGTGGTGCCTTGCCGGTCAAGCAGTAATACCCGGCCGAATTATGATTCTTCATCTTGTGGTGCACAGAACGTACTTGAGCCCACAAATGCAATTGCTGTCCCCAACGCGGCAGGTGCTCAGTGATTGGCAATCCCGGAATAGAACTTGAAATAGGACGGAATTCGCCACGAATACCATCTGGTGCAGCTGGTTTCATATCAAAAGTATCGATATGACTTGGACCACCATGTTGATGCAAAAAGATAATACTCTTCGCTCGCGGCTTCGGCCAATCAGCCCTTTCCGGAGCTTTGCCATTCACGATTTTGGTAAGCGAATTTGCGACTAGGCCGAAAGCCGACAATCGAACCAAATCAAAACCAGCCAAGCCCAATCCGCCAATTCGCAAACTGGCACGACGGTTTCCCATCCATGTTTTGTAAGAGCGACAGCCGGACATTTTCTTGCATCCTAATTTTTATCGGAATGTGCAGCGCCCACCGAGCGGTCACAACAAAAGTGCTCGCCTAAGGGAGTGCCAACTACCCACGAGAATTAACCAAAACTATCTTGAGACTATGAAAATATGGTTGGATACTGATTTGCTATTGAACGATAGCGAATTCTTTACTGTTGATTAATGCCCACAGTACATCTTCCACCGCTGCCGGTCGATCATCAGCCTCATCAATGTAGGTTGCCAATTGATCACTCTCCAAAGTACTAGGAAATCGAGAGATAGCCCCCAAATAGAGCTCTTCCACAATTGCATGGCTAGACAGCCCCCGCTCGATCAAGTTCACCACTCGATTTCCGCGCGCCGACAAGCAATTGCGAACCTCTTCGCCGTTTATCAACAACAGGGATTGACCAAGGGAAACGTCGCCCGAACGCTCGCACTCACAAACCAACAGACGATTGGGTTTGCCGAAGGCGGTTAAGAATCCGGCCTTTGTTGGCGTATCAGCAGCCGAAATGGCTCGTTGACCAGCCTGCAATTCCGTTGATGCACTCACATCTTGTGAATCAGTCGCATCCACTAAGGCGTCGAGCAGGACTTCAGCCGGCATTCGATGCAGCGGATAGCTTGCAAAAAAAGTGGATCGATCGAGTTCGCTACTTGCGTCAAGCTCGTGAGCCGCGCTTCGAGAAAACGCGCGACTTTTGAGAATCAACCGGGCGACATGTTGGGCTGAATAATTGCTTTGAATAAGCTCGTCCGTTAGATACTCCAATAAAGCCGGGTTACTTGGCGGGTTGGAATCTCGAAAATCGTCTGGGGGATCCACAATCCCCCGTCCCATGTATTGCGACCAAATGCGGTTCGCCAAATTCCGAGCCAGTTGTCGGTTACCGTCTCTCAACCAGGACGCTAGTTTTTCAAGCGGCCGTTCGGTCGCCTCACTGTTCTGGCCATCGGCCATTGCCACAAATGTCTCGGACAAAGATTTAGGAGCAATTTCGTAGGCCCGCCCCGGATGCCAAATCTTTGGTTTCCGGTCCTCAAACGAAATCAGCTCGTCACCCGTGATGATGTGCTTGTCATATTTATCATTAGGCTGATTGTCGAGTTGTTTTCTCTCGATGGTAGTGAAATATGCGGCCAACCCGTAGTAGTCGTCCTGACGCCATTTGTCGAAGGGATGATTGTGACAACGAGCACATTGGAGTCGGACACCCAGAAATACCTGACCAATACTTTCAGCGGCCGTCTCGGGATCGCGATGGGTCCGATGAAAGCTGGCTGCGGGATGCTCGTAAGTACTGCCAGGCGTCGCGACAAGTTCATACACCATCTGGTTCAGAGGATAGTCACGAGCCATCCGTTCGCTTAGCCAATCGAAGAGCCGTTTGGCACCCTCCGTACTCATGACTTTCTGTTCATTTCGCAACAAATCACTCCAGCGCAGAGCCCACATTTGCGCATACCCCGGATCACCCAACAGGGACTCCACCCACCGCTGTCTCTTATCTGGTGATCTATCATCCATAAAAGTCCGAACTTCATCAGCCTTTGGTAAACGCCCCACGACCGTTAGAAACAACCGCCGAAAAAAGGTGCTCTCACTTGCCAACTCGGTTGGAGTCAACTGAAGCTGGCGAAGTTGTAACTCCACCAAGCGGTCAAGTTCAGTTGTAGGCGGGGCTTGCTCCCAAGTCGATTGAGCTTGGGGCAAGAATACCAACCGCGAGGCAGCTCGCCCATTCAGATAGGAAACTGAAATAGTAACATCCATCGGTCGGTTAACCTGAACAGACCCCAAATCAGTTATCTCAATACCGGTAACTACACTCGGCTCCATTCTCGCCCAGCGAGTAACATCTCGGACTGATCCATCTGCAAAAGTGGCCTGCACAACCAAGTTCTGTGTGGAACACTCGCTGAAACTGGATTGACCGCTGGGAATGTATGCCACACCTGGATAAACCTCCAATTCAACTACTTGATTGGCGTCCCGCACAGCAGCAGAATCCTCACGTCCTCCGGATGAGAT
>JAGQOY010000204.1 GCA_020427005.1 Planctomycetales bacterium | reverse complement strand
CTTCGATGCAATAGCCACACCAAGTACCCCAAAAATGCATCACCACAACCTGGCCACTCAAATCCGAATTACCAATCGCGCTACCTGCCAATGACAGTGGTTGCAAATCAACCGTGGGAAGCGATTCACCAACTGCACGAACTGGTGGGGGAGTCCCCAACCATGCTAAGAAAGCAAGTCCGACAAGCATCAACATACCGGCCCAAAACAATCCTCGCAGACTGGATGGCTCTCGATTCGGTGCCGCGCCATCCAAGGTTTCGTGACTTATGCCATTCATTTATATTGGACTTTCATTCCACTTGGTGCAAAAGCGCTTGACCATCGGAGATTCGGCAACGGGAGTAATTAGCTTTGACTGGCAATTTGGGCCAGTCTTCATCGAACTCCAATCTCTCGGAAAAACAGTCGAAACCCGACAAAGCGTCACCTGCCGCCGATGATCGCATCATTATGTCCTAAGCCTCGGAAACGGAACAGACAATCATGTCACCCACACTCGAAGTCGAGCAAAAATACCACATCCTTGACGAACCCAAACTTCGAAATCGCTTAGCTGATCTGGCCTTGGTCCGTGTGGCCATTGAGACGCAATCGGACATCTATTTTCGGCACCCGTGCCGCGATTTTCGCCAAACGGATGAAGCCTTTCGCATTCGCCAAATAAATAGCAAGGCTGTAGTAACATACAAAGGTCCACGTCTGCCCGGAACAGTCAAAATGCGTCCAGAAATGGAACTTTCCATCGAGGCCGGAGAGAGTGACCAGTGGACAAACATGCTCATTTGCTTGGGTTTCCAGCCGCTACCAGCGGTGAAAAAGAGACGTGAGGTGTATCGTTGCCCAGTTCCCAATTGGAAAGAATCAGATGCTACTCAAGCCTGTCTTCCCTGGCAGAACGTGAGTGTCACGGTAGACGACGTAGAACAATTGGGAGCCTTTGCCGAAATTGAGTTTGTCGTCAACACTTCTGCCCAGGCACTCGAAGCGCAACGGCATGTTGGTCAGATTGGAGAACTGCTTGGCTTAAGCCAAATCCAATCAAGGAGTTACCTTTCTCAGTTGCTAACCCTACTCGGCCTGGAATGAGCCTGATTTATTTTTGGCACGCAGCTTGCATATTATTCCCTACGTACCCAACTGAGCAGCTGTCAAAATGGCAACGCTGGTTGAGGTTTCCATTAGTAGCAATTCACTTTCCCCGTCTTCACATATGGAGGAGGTAACAATCATGACACGTTCAGATCTTTCCAATCGTAATCCGCTTGAGGAGTTTTCTACTGATATGGAACGAGTATTTGATTCGTTGTTGGGTCGTACAATTGGAAATGTATTGCGAACCAACGGCGCAAGTAATGAGAAGTTTGTGCCTGCGATCGATGTTTCCGAAACAGAACAGAACTACGAAGTGCACCTGGACTTGCCAGGAGTCTTGCCCGCTGACGTGAAAGTCGAAGTTCATGACGGCAAGTTAATTGTTTCGGGTCATCGCAAGAATGTCACTGAACAAAAGGACAAGAACTTTCATCGTGTAGAACGATCCAGCGGTACTTTCTATCGCACGGTCGCTCTGCCCACAGAGATTGATTCTGAAAAAATTGAAGCCTCCTATGACCATGGAGTACTTCACGTTGTGCTGCCTAAGCATGCCAAGCAGCAACCAAGAAAAATTGAGATTCGCACCGGTCAAACCAAGTAGCTTTGCACTCGTTTCACGACTGTAGCCCAACACCGAACTTGGTAGCAGTTGAATGAATCGGCCCCCTAAGCCTCGTGAGAACGTCAGGTGAGATCGTAACACAAGCAGCCGTGCAATTGCACGGCTGCTTTTTTTAACGCACTGCCAAAAATACCGCTACGTACTTAACCTCAATTTATCTCATGAGCTCAATTGCACACAGCGCGCCAATGTGACAGCACATATTCGCATATTGTCGGCACACTACAAACGATGCATGCTGCGATCATCCCGAGTCGGTCATGGTGAACTAGAAACGTACGACTGCCATCGATTTTAGTAGACGTCACGCACGTAACGTTGGCTGGCAGTTAGTTCTTTGACGTACCTTTGGGCCTCTTGATAATTCATACGACCTTGTTGAGCTACTATCTCCTTCAACGTCTTATCTACGTCTGCCGCCATTCTCGAAGCGTCACCACAAACGAAGAAACATGCTCCTTCTTCCAGCCAAGTCCATATTTCTTCGGCCCGTTCTCGCAGGCGATCCTGGACGTAAACTTTTTGAGTCGAATCACGGCTGAAGGCTGTATCCAACCGGGTCAACAGGCCACTGGTCAACCAAGCATGTAATTGATCTTGATAGAGAAAATCTTGCGTCTGCTGCTGGTCTCCAAAGAACAACCAATTCTTTCCCTTGGCTTGGCGGACTTCTCGCTCTTGAAGAAACGCCATAAATGGGGCAATCCCGGTTCCAGGGCCAACCATGATCATGGCAGTCGAATCCGCTTTGGGAACTGTGAACCCTCCATGGTTCGGCTGCACATAGATTCGTACCCCTGTACCGGGTAAACAACGCTCCGAAAACATTGTGCTAGCGACTCCCTTTCGCTGCCGTCCTTCGCGCTCGTACGTAACCCGGCCTACGGTCAAATGTACTTGGTTCCCAACCTTCGCCATACTACTAGCGATGGAGTATAAACGAGGCGCCAATGGTGAAAGGTGCCTGACGAACTCCGTTTCAGTCAGGTCACCAAGATCACCAGCCAACAGGAGAGCGTCGAGTACATCGAAGCCCGCCACAGGTCCATCTTCTAAATACGCAGAGAAGACACCCTTGGCCTTTGGCTCATGCGTATGATTAGCTAGTGTTTCCAATAGCTCGTTGGTTGGAGTCTTCAAACAGCAGTCTTCGGCGAGTGCCTCCGCCAAAGTTTTGATTGCGCCGTCGGCTGTCATAACTTTGGCATCGGACCGGAAATGCGTATGCTCTAAAATCGACGAGACTAAATCGGGGCAGTTCGTTGGATAAACTCCCAAAGCGTCTCCAGCTTGATAGGTCAGTCCTCCAGACCCTAGATCAATAGCCACATGGCGCGTATCTTTGGCGGATCCATCTCCGTTCAACTTGCGAGATTCTAAGATCTTGGCCCTGTATGGTTTTTGCCTAGAGATGGCTTCGGTCTCAGTTGAATTTGGTACTGCTTTAGTAGCTAGTAATTGAGGCGTCGCAAAATCGTCAACAGCTTTTGAGAGCTGCTTGAGCATCCGTTTCGTTTCGTTGCCTCCCGGGCTGCACAGCGACAAGTTCTTTTCGGTGCCTGCCGCGATCGCAGCGCTGTAGGTTTCGCAAACGTACCCACAACTCCCGCAGTCTAACTGAGCCATGGCAGCCATCATGCGCTGAGGCAGCGGTTTTCCATCAGCCAATTCCATGCGTTCCTCAAGGCTCAAAGCAGCGTCATGCCAAGGCGCATTTTTCAGGTCCTCCTCTGTACTCTCCGAGGAAAGATTTCCGATCGCCAGCAAGGCTGGGGGCAATCCAGAGGCCGTCTCATTGACACCTAAAAAGCCGGCTAAGAAACCACTCAACCAAGCTCGCTGTTCTTCACTGAATGGAGCTGATTCGGGAACTAAGGTGGCAGTCATGGTATGTCACTCAATACAACTAATGCGAATTCCAGGAATAATCTATGCAACCAAGGGCGTTAGCTGAGGTTTAGTCGGCCACAGTTGCATGACCTCCTCGTCAGAAAGCCTGCTTATAAACCGATTGAACGACTCACCTGCTGCCCGATGAAGCGTATAGGTGCGTACAATTTCCGCGACCACTTGCGGTGCTGATTGAGCGGTGATTTTTTCGCACACTCGACGACCAATACTTTGCTGAGCGCCCCAGCCTCCACCCACGAAAATGTCGTACCCTTCTACTAGTTCCTCATTGACCTCAACTTTGCTCCCAATCAAGCCAATATCACCAATGTAATGTTGGGCACAACTATGGTGGCAACCCGTCAGATGTATGTTTATTGGCTGATCAAGTTCGAATCGCTCTTCCAAGTACCGTGCGATTTCCATAGCATGCCGTTTCGTGTTGGAGGCAGCGAACTTGCAACCGGCGTTTCCTGTGCAGGCCACGAGTCCAGCTCGAAAAGAACTCGCGTTACATTCCAGACCCAGCGCGAGAATCGCTTCACGGACCGCGTCACAATCCGCCGCATTGATATTTGGGATGATTAGATTTTGCCAAACGGTAAGCCGTAACTCACTTGAGCCAAACTGGCTAGCGATCTCTGCCAATCCAATTGCCTGCTCACTGGTCATACGTCCAACTGGGAAGACAACGCCCACATAATATTTGCCAGCTTGTTTTTGTGGATGAAAATCGACATGCGCGAATCGGTTTTCAACCTGTGGATGCTCCCACGCATCGGATGGCACTCGCCGAAGCTGCCTCCCTAACTCCTGTTCCACTGCGTCAATGAACTTCTCAAACCCCCAAGCATCCAGGACGTACTTTAGACGAGCTTTCTTGCGATCTGTCCGGTCTCCATGCTGGATAAAGACGCGAACGATCGCCCCAGCAACAGGCAGAACTTCATCGGTGGTCAGGATGATTCCTGTATCACGAGCAAAATCGCCATGACCTGTGATTCCACCAAGTGTCAACTGATAATAAACTCCCGACGGTATTGACGATTCATTACGGATATGGACAGCGCGAAAACCAATATCATTTGTGTCATCCAACGAGCTAATCTGCCCACCTCCCTCAAATGCAATATTGAATTTCCGAGGCAAACCGTACATCTCACGATGCTGACAAATGTAGTGATGCATACGCTTAGCAAGTGGCAGGGTTTCGACCAACTCCAAAGGATCCAAGCCGCTAAGCGGACTAGCAGTCACATTGCGAATGTTGTCCCCACCTGAACCAAGGCTCATCAGCCCAACATCCCGGATTGCGTACAACACATCCATGGCTTTGCTAGCTGGTATTTCACGCAGTTGCAGGTTGGCCCGAGTCGTGATATCGATGTATCCACCTGCAGAATCCGCAGCTATCTTGGCAAGTCCAGTCAGCTGATACGCCTGCAATTGGCCTCCCGGAATTCGCAGACGGCACATAAATGCATCCTGCGCGGGTGCCACATAAAACAACCCATGAAACTTGGTCAGGAAAACATCCGTGCCTTTTGGAAATTCACCCGCTTGGCTGCGGTTGGCGATTTCATCCCACATATCTAAGGGATTTTTCTCGCCCTTAGCCATTTCCTCGTTAGTGAGTTTCTGTCCCCGAGCCAGAACAGCCTGCTGTGCCTCATAGCCGATTTGCTCAGGTGAAGCAAGCGTTGGATGTCCATTTAAGGGCCGGCCACCGATTTGAACTGTCGCACCAACACTTGCCGTGCGACCGCCTGATCCAGCCAATACGGGCAAACCACGCACGGTACGCGCTACATCGGCCCCCATCATAAGGCCTGCCAGATATTGCTTTTGAGACTCTGTGAAATTTGAATTTGTCATTTCGTTAACCAGCACACACTCTTCGTCTTCACTATCATCAAATACGTTCCAACCGTACGGCGCAGTTTTTGTAACTCGGCTGCCGGCTGTAGGGATCAAAATGCGGTAAGGTCAGTTGATTCGTCTCTGGATAGTGCATAGGGATGAAAACTTGTCGGGATCTGACGCTTGGGGTAATTTGAGCCCTTACCTGGATGCTACCTCGACGAGAACTAACTCGTAGACCTTCGCCATTCTCAATCCCCAATTCTCGCGCGTCACGAGGGTTTAATTCCGCATAACAGTTTTGCGGGTAGAGCTTTCGTAACATTGGACTTTTACTTGTTCGCGTTTGGGTATGCCACTGACTAACCGATCCCCGTCCAGTTAATAGCAACCAAGGAAACTCATCACAAGGAGGTTCAGGCATCGCTGTTACGTCAGCCACAATCAATCGGGCTCGACCGTCGGTAGTAAAGAAATGCCCGTCCGAGAAAAGCCGCCGTTCTTTCTCTGGTGCACCTAATTGCTCATCATCCAGCCGAGTCCATGGCCATTGGATACCATTGCATCGTTCAATCTGCTCATAACCATGGATGCCGGTAATGTCACATGCTTGGCCCGCACTAAGGTGTTGCATGATTTTGAAGACGGCCTCGGGCGTTGTCCATTGACTGAACATATCCTCGACGCCCCAATACTTGGCAATCGCCCTAAATATTTGAAAATCGGCTAGCGCCTCTCCCGGTGCATTTCGTACACGTTTGTGCAATCCGTAGCGACGTTCACTGTTGATGAAAGTACCTTCCTTTTCTCCCCAACCCGCTGCAGGCAACACTAAATCCGCCAATCTGACCGTTTCAGTTGACGCATACATGTCTTGAACAACTAAGAACTCGAGTTTGGACAAGAGTCTTTGACATTCGGTTTGGCCAATCCAGCTGTGGGCAGGATTCGTAGCGATCAGCCACAATCCTTTGATCTCGTCCCTCTCAATGCCTTCGAGAATGCGCTCATAAGTCCAACTTCCTGACGTTGGAATTGCCGCAACTGGAATTCCCAAAACTTCGGCCACTTTGGCTCGATCGGCTTCAACTTCAAATTGATGGTGCCCGATTAGGTTCGTGGTATTGCTCCATAACCTTGACCCCATCGCATTGCACTGGCCCGTAATACTGTTGGCTCCCGTGCCAGGACGACCGATGTTACCCGTGATAAGAGCGATATTGATAATCGCTTGCGCGGTGCGAACACCTTCATAACTTTGATTCACTCCCATCGTCCACCACAGTGAGCATGCCTTGGCAGTACCGATGGTTCTGGCAGCCCGCTGAATCGTTGGCACGTCCAACCCACATTGCGCTGACACATAGGTTGCCGGAAAACGCGCTACGTGGTCTCGCAATTCCTCAAATCCAGATGCGTGCGCCTGCACGAATGGATAGTCAACCAGTCCCTGCTGGATAATCTCGTGAGTGATAGCGTACAACAGTGCCAAATCAGTTTTGGGCTTCAGCTGCAAATGCTGGCTGGATGCCATGGCCGTTTCTGTTCGGCGTGGATCGAGCACGATGATTTCGGGCTGATTGCGATTGCGCAGAACTCGCTCCCACATAATCGGATGCCCAATGCATGGATTGGCTCCCACGAACACCATGCAATCACTAGCTTCAAAATCCGAGTACGTGTATGGCGGAGCATCAAATCCAAACGACTCTTTGTAAGCCGTCACAGCGGTTGCCATGCATTGACGAGTGTTACCGTCACCATGCTGCATCCCCATTCCGAACTTGGCCAGAGCACCCAGAAAAGCCATCTCCTCAGACGCGATTTGACCGGTACTCAGAAAGGCAACAGATGCCTTCCCATATCGATGTTGAATTTTCTTCAATCGTTCACAGAAGGTAATTAATGCTGTGTGCCAAGTCACACTGCACAATTTCCCATTGGCATCTCGCAACAGTGGTTCCGTCGCACGATCATCACTTTCCAGTACTCGCAAGGACTCCCAACCCTTGGGACATGCCATTCCCAAATTGACCGGGTAATCAACGTTGGGTGTCACGCCAACGGCTGAATGGTTTCGCAAATGCAGTTGTAAACCACAACCGGTGGCGCAAAACCCACACACACTGGTCGTTGTGGCATCACATTCCAGCGTTCGCGGGCTCAATCCCAATCCATGGCGTCCAGGTTCCAGCACCAGTTCGCGAGTCATCGAACCGCTGATACGTTGCAGGATGGGTAACAGCGGTCGTGCGATAGCTGGCAGATCTTTAGCTAGTCTGGTTTGATTCATGGTGGATTTGCAACTCTGTCCTTCCACTTCCTATTTCATCGCCCCGGGCATGCGATCAAAGACCACTCCCGAAAAATACAGCGTTCGCTCAAGAAATTCGCCACCTAGAGTAATCACGGCTGCTACACCCATGACAGCGGAACCCCAAACCGGCTTTACTGCCCAGATCAGCGACATGCCCAGAATGATCAACGATAGCCCACCGAAGCCCAGCACTAAGCGTACGATGCGCGATAGAGCAAGTTCACGCTCAATGAGCCTACGACTTCGTTTTTGCAGGTCGGAATCTGTCTTTCGGCATCCACCCAGATAGTCAGCCCATTCCCATAGTAGTTTGCAGATCAAGACGATACCTGCACCTGCGCCTAGCCAAACTTGAGCTGTCAAACTGGATGCTATGACCAACCCAGTCAACATCGCAGTACCGCAAAAACGCACCATAGTTTTTTCGAGATCCCACAGTTCGCGTCGCGTCGCGACATAAATCATGCCACTGCTAAAAACGCCAGCCAAACCGAATATCAAGGCCAGCATCAGCAAACCATCCTCGATCCGCATCGGCCAACTCATGAGCGGATTGTTGGAGGGATAAATACGGTCGAACCAGTGGACACCAATTGCCCCAGCTAGAATTGCTACAAAGCATCCCAGCAGCACAGCCTCGCGACTTAACCAACTCCGGCGAAGTCCAAGAAAAACTCGCCAAGCACGGAGCGGTTGGCCTAAGTGCAATGGCGCAACGGCCAATCCAAGTATGGCCACTAGCAAAGCAATAGAAGAATTCCACCAGATTTGTTCCGTCGCAGGGCCGGTCACGAAGTTCGAAGATTGCATAGCACTCCGCATACCCTCCGAAAGACAACTTACAATCAGCAGTCCAATCGAAGCTTGAGTCAACACCAACATGGCCGCTAGTGGCCAATGCGGCTCTTCAGCATGATCTAAATTCTTATCTTGGGCAGTTGTAGTCTGTGAAAAAATAAGCGCTGACACATACTGCGTTGTGGGTTGAGTGATTGTGGATTCTGGGGCCGTCGGCACTAGCTGAGCATGCTTCGCAGCCACCTGATCACGCGATGCGAGCCTGATTGAAATGGCTTCATTTGGGCAAGCCTGAACGCAAGCAGGTGCCTCTCCGACTCGTAAGCGCTGAGAACACATATCGCATTTGCGTACGATGCCCAGCCGTTGGCTATATTGAGGTACTTGGTACGGACACATCATTGTGCAATATTTGCAGCCAATGCACTGGTCATCCAAGTGTCGTACAATCCCCGTGTCAATGTCTTTGTCATAGGCCAGGACAGGGCAACCATTCAGACATGCTGGATCGGCACAATGGTGGCATGACATCGTAACGTAACGTTGCTGAGATGGAGTTTCTGACATTGTCAGAATCCCAACACGCCGCCAACTTTCTTCCTCTTCTAATCCGTTGAGTGTATGGCAAGCCACTACGCAAGCTTTGCAGCCGCTACAAACATCAAGATCGACGTGAAAAGCGTACTGTTCATCAGCCGTGGGTGCCGAAGTGGGCAACAGGGAACGATAATCGCGCTTGAGCGATCCTGTTATTCGGGAGATATCTTCCAGATCGTGCCAAACACTGAACCGCTGGACGGCCGATAGATCCGCCTGTTCCCGCAACAACGATCGTAGAAAATTGTCACTCGTCAGGTTGTCAGCAGAAGTAGCAAGAGACATTTATCATCAATTCCGCCACTCTCAATTCTTGTTGCGCTTTGATCTTCATGCGCATTGGCATGGCATCCAAGAAGGAAGTGGCAATCCTTTACAACCAAAACAATGTAATAGACTTCAAATCTTCACCCCGATAAGTGGGAACCGCCAAGCAGCTTTCAGCAACTGAGAATCCGAGTTCCCGTCTTTCGCGACACAGCTGATGTGTATCGCAGGTCACCATCGCCCGATGTCCGGCAGCCACTTCGCCCAGTAACCCAACTCGAGAAACTTCAGCCTCCTGAGCGGGCAAATTGTGCTGTTCGTCTAGCATTCCACAAATGGCCATTTGTTGCATCACAAAGCCCTGTTTCTGGGGTACCCAAACTTCGATCCAACGGGCCATCGGTGTCGTACGACTGCTAATAAGAACTGTTACCGCAACAAAGTTTGGATCAAATATGGGTAGACCAATTGCCGTTTGGAGTTCACCGGCAGATGCTCCCGCTGCTCGCAGAAAACCAGGGTGGTTTGGTAGATCATCATGCACGATCGCCACACCAGATTCCGCTGCCTGTCCTGGCAAACCATATCCAGGCTCGAAACGCACAAAAGAACTCACATTTTGAAATCGTTCCAGGCATCCATAATGCCCGGCTATCAACTGTAAATCACGATAGGGGCCGCGCGACTCCCAAAGTTCAACCACACCAATAGCCGAGTCCGCTGAACTGCCAACCCAATTGACAATACTCTGCAGCGACTGACCATAAAAAACAGGAAATCCCAAACACACGGACAGTCCTTCTTGCGCAAGCTGGGGCTTTCGGGTTTCCAACACGACACTGTTGCATTCTGCAATCCAGAGTGGTGTATCTGTCTGAAGACCAAGACTCAGGTCGTGCACGAGAACTTGCTCGAGGAAGGAATTGGCCCCCACCATACCGGCGAAACTCAATTTATGAGCATCTGTCAGAGAAATACTCGAAGCAACCAATGCGAATCCTCCTAAACATTCACCGAGACAGGAAGTGGTGCCTCGCTGATAGTCGATGGGCATTGATCGGACTTCAGCTTCTCAAATTTCCGCACGTTGGCGAGATGTTTTTTTTGTTCCTGTTCTTCCAGGAAAGCAAGCATTTTTTCGCGGTAGAAATAGTATTCCGGATGTTCAAGCACTTCTGTCCGAATACGTGGTCGGACAAATGGCATTTCGAATATTGCCCCTACGCTCGCGCGTGGTCCGTTTGTCATCATGACGACTCGATCACTCATGAACAGAGCCTCATCGACATCATGAGTAATCATCATCGTGGTAATTCGATCTCGTTCGAGTATCCCTAAGAGGATCTCTTGCAACTCCATTCTAGTAAGCGAATCTAACATGCCGAATGGTTCATCTAAAAGCAGCATCCTAGGTTTAAGGGCTAAGGCTCTAGCGATGCCCACGCGTTGTTGCATGCCCTGGCTTAATTCAGTCGCGCGCCTATACAAAGAGTTTCCAAGCCCAACCAATTCCAGATAGTAGGCCGCAATATCTCGTCGTTGTTTCCGAGTTCCGTGGCGATAGACTTGATCGACACCCAGCAACACATTGTCCAATGCTGACAACCAAGGCATAAGACAAGGTGATTGGAAAACGACTCCACGATCGGGCCCTGGTCCATCGATCTCGCGATTGGCTAGGATAACTCCACCGGTTGTGATAGGGTTCAATCCAGCCACCATGGTTAGGACGGTACTCTTGCCACAACCACTGTGCCCTAACAGGCTAACGTACTCCCCCTGCGATAGATTGAGCGTGAAATTTTCAACAATTACCAACGGTCCATTAGGGGTATCGTAGGTTTTCCCCAAATTGAAGATCTCAACAAAACCTGACATAAATAACTTTCAAGACGTTTCGCTAACTGCGGTGAGATAACTAACCAATTGGAAGAGCGAATTAACCATGAACCGCCGAGCGATTGTAAATCATGGCCGAAGGTCGGCTGGATAGGATCGGCACTAAGTCCGGCAACTGGACCCTGGGCGCTGCTGCATGACTTGTCACCTGCTCTCTTGCTTTTTGCCTCACAGCGACTAAGTAGTTGGTTACCGCATTCCGCAATCCTTTGAAAAACTCATCGTGGTTTAACTCCGTTCGGTCACGAGGTCGTTTCAGATCCACTGTAAACATGGGCCCCAAAGAGGCGTTTGGACCGGGGTTTAAGGCTACGATGCGATCCGATACAACAATGGCCTCATCCACATCATTCGTAATCATGAGACAAGTTTGTTTCTCTTCTTCCCAAATACGCAATATTTCATCTTGCATTACCGAACGCGTCAGGGCATCCAGGGCCGACAATGGTTCATCCAATAGCAGCACCTTTGGCTTCATAGCCAGTGTTCTAGCCAAGGACGTTCTCTGCCGCATACCGCCAGACAACTCGTGAGGGCGTCGATGCGCCGCATGTTTTAGCCCGACCATCTCAATGAACCGCTCGACATGATCGCGACGCTCCCCTTTCGTCCAATTTGAGAAAACGCGATCAACTGATAGCGCGATGTTCCCTCGGACTGTCAGCCAAGGCAGTAGAGAATAGTTTTGAAATACCAGCCCGCGTTCAGGCCCTGGCCCTGTTACGGTTTGCCCCTCAAACAACACGGTACCGGCGTCCGGTTTCTCCAGACCAGCCAATAATTTCGTAAACGTCGTTTTGCCACTACCTGAGAAACCAACAACGGTCAAAAACTCTCCTGCTCTCAGGTTCAAATTTATGTTCGTAAGCACTTCGATACGAGATGAACCGGAACCATAGCCCTTGCAAACACCGCGCATGGTCATCGTGGGCGTTGGAGGCACCGTTAGAAACGGGTCCGTTAAGGTCTGTCGAGTATCGAGTGTTACTTGCATGCAATTCACTTGCCTAAAATCATGAGTCCTAGTTAGTTGGACAACCCGCAACTAGCAGGGTGATGAAAAAATCGATTTGCAAAATCTTGTGGACGATTAGTAAC
>JAGQOY010000203.1 GCA_020427005.1 Planctomycetales bacterium | reverse complement strand
ACGTCCCAACCCGAAACGTAAGTGAGGGATTCTTGTTCGGTCCCTCGCTTACGCTTCGGGTTAGGATTGGTAGATTTTTTTCTGCCTCGCCTAGTCTTCTGGCGGTAGCGCCAATTCTGAAGATGAGATCTGATTTTCCGAACACCTTCACTCGGAGGGTTGGCAAAAGTTGCGTAGGTACCGATAGCTTTGTCGCAACGAAGCTTTGCGATCTTCCAGCGATCCTTCGTAAGCGCGGTCTTCAACCTCAACACACACAGGTCCGCGATAGCCAGAATCCAAAAGAGTTGAGAAAAACTGGCCCCAGTTGACATCACCAAGCCCTGGTAATTTGGGCGTGTGATATTCACTAGGATGTGCGAGTATTCCGACGTCATCAAGTTTGTGGCGATCCAAACGAACATCCTTAGCATGAGCGTGCGATATTCGATCAACGAACTGCCGAATTGGTTGCAGATAATCCATCTGTTGCCAGATCATATGCGACGGGTCATAGTTGAGCCCCAGGTTCGGGCTGCCAATATCGTCAAATAATCGACGCCAAATCTTGGGGCTCGTTGCGATATTCTTGCCGCCGGGCCATTCGTCACCCGTGAATAGCATAGGGCAATTCTCTATTCCAATGCGAATGTTAAGAGTATCCGCAATAGCCATTATGGGGCGCCAGGTCTCCAACAATCGAGGCCAGTTGTCATCGACGCTGCGCGTGTAGTCTCTGCCAATGAATGTATTGACGCGCGAGAGACCTAGCCTGGGTGCAGCCTCTATGACCTTTATGAGATGCTCAACGCTGCGCGCAGCTTCCTCTAGGTCTGGAGATAAACAATTCGGATAGTAACCCAACGCGCTGATTTGAACTCCTGTTGTTTGCACGGTATTACTGATATCGCTGATTAATTTGGTATCCAGCCGAGTGACGTCAATGTGTGTGATTCCCGCGTAGCGGCGGTCGGCTTTACTGACCGGCCAACACATGACCTCAACACATTCGTATCCAATTTCGGCAGCCAATTCAAAAACCGCTTGAAATGACATTTCTGGCAGAATTGCGCTGGCAAATCCAAGCTGAATCATGGGGTCAATCTCCGTTTTTGAATAAGATCAATTTAAATTATTAGGTGTATGAGACATCGGCAACTATGGGTGTAGAGCCTGCATTGATCAGTCCATAGTAGGCAGTCAATTTTGTGGGATGTTAACCCATGAACCACGACGAGTGCTTTCCAGAATAGCCTCGCAGACGAGGATTTCTCGGTGACCATCTTCAAAGGTTGGGAAGGTTGGTTCGGATGCGAATGTCCCGTTGGCGATACTTTCGTAGAAATCTGTAAATAGCTGTTTAAAAGTATCTGGAAATCCTTCATTATGTCCGCCTGGATAATTGGAGTATTTGCGTGCTTCGGCTGACAATAAGGCTGGATCGCGAGTAAGAAGTTGATTGGCTTGATCACGATGTCCAATCCAAAGTTGATTTGGGGATTCGCTATTCCAACTGATTGCCTCGTGGGCGGCGGCTATCTCGTATCTTAAGCAGTTTTTGCGTCCTGCTGTCACTTGCGATACCCACATGGTTCCTCTCGCGCCTCCACGAAAGCGGATTAAGACGGCACCGTAATCCTCGGTATCAATATCGATTGTTTCGAATTTGGCATCGGAGTTCGCCGTGCCGGTAAACGTCTCGCTAGAGCCTAAAGCACGTTGACGCTGAGGAAATACTTGGTGCAAATCGGCGAAGACGGATTCTACCTCGAGCCCTGTAATAGCATATATCAAGTCCAGCCAGTGAGTGCCGATATCTGCCACGGCACGTAGCGCTCCACCAGCGGATGACAAGACTCGCCAGTTGAAATCGGACGAATGAAATAGCCAATCCTGAACGTAGCTTCCACCAACATGATGGATGGGCCCTAACGAACCATTCTTTCGTCTGGCAGCTGCTTCCAAACACAACGGATAGTAGCGAATGTTGTAATTTACTCCAGCTGCAACGCCAGCGGTCCGAGCTATCTCCACAAGTTTCGCAGACTGCGAGGCGTCCATGGCTAACGGTTTTTCACATAACACATGCTTTCGTGCCTCTAGGCACGCCAGAGTTTGATCGAAATGTGCCTGATTAGGAGAAGTTACATGAACTGAATCGACGTCTCGGTCCAGCAGCAGTTCATCAAGATTTGCATACGCCCGTGGTATATGCAATCGTCTTGCAGCAGTCAGACTTTTTTCATGGTTGCTTCCCAATATACCGGTAACCTCTACACCTGCGCGTCGAAGACCTTCGACATGTACAGGGCCGATAAAACCTGTTCCTATTACAGCGGCTTTGATCATCCAGTATTCCTATTGAGTCAATTCATGAAGGGGCTGTGGAAGTCTTGAAGTCGGCCAGATACATGGTTATCAAAATGCTGGACACATGGGAATGAAAAGGACGGACAAACGGGAATGAGACTAACCCTCCCAAGGAATGGGAGGGTCGGAAACTAATGCGTCTTGAAGACGCTTAGTTTCCGGGGAGGGTTGGCGCGATCCACTATCACGCATGGCTATCTAGTTGGTTAGGCTACGAAAGTGTAGTCTTGGATTACAATTTACACGCTACGAGAAGTCATCGGGCAGTTGTTAATTCGGCGATAGTTCATCAATTAAATCGTCACAACAGAATCACACCGTTAATATAGCGTCTCCCATTCGATCGAATGCATCCAGGAGTTCAGAATGCACGTTTCAGAAAATAAAGTCCTTGGCTCAGAGCTGTTCCTTGTCTGCATTCTTACTTTTACGTTGTTTCCTGGAATTCAAGCGAGTGCGCAAGAGACCAGTCCAGCCAGATCCGCGATAGATCAACTCTTGACTGTTGCCGAGTTGTCGAGCTTCACGGCAACTTCATCGGATCAAGACGTAGAGAGCTTCTTGCGTAAATTGGAAACCGTATGGACTGGCTCGAAACTAATCACGATTGGTCAAACCGTGGAAGGACGCCCTCTCTGGGCGTTAATCGTAGAGCCGAAGAAACCTGTCGAGTATAAACCCCTGACGGCGTTGTTGTTAGGTGGTATCCACTCGGGTGAATGCGATGGAAAAGAGGCTTTGTTGGCTCTGGCGCGCGAGATGGCAAGCGGCCAGCACAGTTGGTCAGAGGACTTGCAATTGATATGGGTCCCTAATTTTAATGCAGATGCAAACCAACGGCGGGGGACCTTGCACAGACCAGGACAGGTAGGTCCGTCTGAAGGCATGGGCTTGCGAGAAAATGCTCAAGGTTTAGACCTAAATCGTGATTTCATGAAGGTTGAATCTCCCGAAGTACGCAGCCTGGTGAATTGCCTCAACACCTACGATGTCGACGTACTGATCGATACACATACGACCAATGGTTCAATGCATCGTTATGCGTTGACATACGATATTCCGCACAACCCTGGTACGCCGGTGGCAATTGACACTTGGCTGCGTGAGTCACTCTTGCCTAATGTTTCTGAACGGTTATTGGATAAGGGAGTGGATACGTTCTATTACGGAAACTTTGATCAGGCACACCAGCGTTGGGATACCTATGGATGGGAGCCTCGTTATAGTACTGAGTATATGGGCTTGAGAGGCAAGATTGGCATCCTGTCGGAGTCCTATAGTTATGCAGACTATAAGACACGATTCGAAGCGACCAAGGCATTTGTGCGTGAAGTCTTGTTCGAGTTAACAGAAAATGGCTCGGCCGTGAGAGATCTACTTACGGCTGCCTCAATGCCTCCAAAGCAACTTGCAATACAAGCCGAGTTGGCGCTGACCGCTGATCAAGTTACGGCCAAGGGGTTTAAGCAAGCTGATGGCTCTCTTCCCAGTGGTCCGTTGGCGTTGTTAGACAAGTCAACCTTGACGCCTCAGGATTTCAGTGTGCAGCTCTGGAATAAAGCTCAGGGGACTCTTGAAGTTGAATTGCCTCGGGCATATGTGGTTCCTGCCCAATATGCTTGGGCAGTTAAAAGGCTACGTTTGCACGGTATCCAAGTGCATCGGTTATCCAATGCGACCAATCTTCAAGTGGAACAATATCTGATAACTGAAGTGAAAGTAGCTGCGACGGACTTTCAGTTTCATCGTATGTTGGATCTCAAGGTTGAACTGTCTCCGCCTCAAAATGTAGATCTGCGAGGCGGTTGTTATGTTATTTTGACCGAGCAACGCTTGGCCGCTTTGGCAGCTCATCTTCTTGAACCGCAAGCGGACGACAGCTTGGCTGGGTGGAATTTCTTTGATCCAGACTTGACTGCAGGTGGGACTTACCCAGTTCTTCGGGTCACAGACAATTTTCCAGCTGGCAAATTGGAACAAGTAGAAGAAGTCGATCCCACGGAACAGATTACTTTGGAGCGATTGATGCACCCAGACAAAAGTGTTGAGTATGGGGGAACCCGCAAGCAAAGTCCAACGTGGTTAAAGGGCAAAGATGAATATGTGGTCACGATTGGAAGGTCGGCGGTAGCAGTTGATGCGTTTACGGGCGCTGCTCGGCCGCTAAATGAGTTTTCTCAACTACGAGCGAAATTGGCTTCGCTTGAGGCATTTTCAACCGAACAGGCCGAAGCTGCGGCAGTAGCCAGAGTGTTTTCCGATGATTGGAAGTTCGCACTCATTCCACATAAACGTGATTTGTATTTCTTTGACGCTGAGGCGAACGTAGTCCGTCAACTGACACATTCACCCAATGATGACGAAGCGCTGGCCGAACTGAATCCCCAAGGAAGTCATGTAGCCTTTGTGCGAGAAAACAATCTATGGCTCGTTGACTGCCAGTCCACCGAAGAAAAGCAACTGACTGTGGATGGGTCTGAACAGCTACTCAATGGTATTCTCGATTGGGTCTATCAAGAAGAGCTTTACGGTAGGGGGAAATTTAAAGGCTTTTGGTGGTCGCCTGACGGCCGGCAAATTGCGTATTTGCAATTAGACCAAACACAGGTACCACATTATCGAGTGTCCGATAGCACGCATGTTGCGGATACTTTTGAAGATACTCGCTATCCCAAAGCTGGCGATCCGTTACCGCAAGTAAAGGTCTGGATAGTAGACGTGGCATCCGGACAGCGGCGGGAAGTGCCTATCAATTCATTCGCAACTGACGACAGGCTGGTGGCCCGTGTTACTTGGTCGCCGCAAGGTGATTTATGGTTACAGGTTTTCAATCGCGTACAGAATCAGCAACATCTTTTGCGTGTTGCGCCGGACGACTTAAACGTCACCAAGGTATTGGAGGAACGAAGTCCGGGTTGGATTGAAGTATTAGGTGTTCCCGAGTTTCTGGAACAAGGAGATTTCCTGTGGCTGAGCGATTTGCCAGCCGGTCGCAGGCATCTTTTTCGCGTTTCTGCTAGTGGCGTGAGCCGCCAGCTTACTCAGGGAGAATGGGACATCGATTCGTTGGTTGGCATTCAGACTGAAAAACAACGGGCCTTTGTACTAGGAAACCGAGCTCATCCAACTCAACTTCAATTACTGGCGGTCGATTTGCAAACGGGCTCAACCCATGAAGTCTCACACGAACCGGGTACTCACCGGGTGACGATGAGTAAATCAGGTAAATACTATCTTGATTCTTTTAGCGCTTTCGACCGTCCAATGAAAACATCAGTTCATAGCCATGACGGTCAGAGGTTGCGAATTGTTGATGCGCCAACTTCGGATCGTTATGAATCCTTGGATATTCGTCCGCCCATGCTGTTTACCATTCGAGCTCGCGATGGCTTGGAGCTTCAGGCTGAGTTGTTGTTACCGCGGGATTACAATCCACAGGAATCTGAAAAGCGACTGCCCGTTCTCTTTTATGTGTATGGGGGACCACAAAACCCCACGGTTTCGAATGCTTTTGGCAATGGTTCGTATTGGTGGCACCAAATGCTATGTCAGCAGGGGATTGCTGTCATCAAATGTGACAATCGTAGTTCTCGTGGTCGGGGAATAGCTGATACTTGGACGATTCGTGGTGACTTGGGACGCGTCGAAATGCGAGACCTTGAAGATGCAGTAGAATGGGTCAAATCCCAAACTTGGGCGGATCCAAGTCGAATTGCCATATGGGGTTGGAGCTATGGGGGCTATTTTACGTCCTATGCCATGACGCATAGCCAACTATTTTGTGCTGGAATTGCCGGGGCTCCGGTTACCGATTGGAGAAACTATGATGCAATCTATACGGAACGGTACATGGACCTGCCGCAATCCAATGAAAAAGGCTATCAAGAGAGTTCCGTGGTTAGCATGGCCGGCAATCTGACCGGATCGCTGCTGATCATTCATGGTGAGAAGGATGACAATGTTCATCCGAGCAATACGGTACAATTCGTAAACGCCCTACAAAATGAGAATCAACAATTCGAGATGATGTTCTATCCTCGCAATCGGCATGGGATAACTGTGCCGGCACAGAAATATCACATGTATCAAATGATGACCAATTTCTTAATGAAGCATTTGCGTCCCTAGCAGTCGAACCCTAACTAGAATTCCCTTTGAAATTCAGTAGACGTGGCGATGGGTTTTCAGCCGCTGGCCATCGGAACGAGGGCTTGCGTCTACTAGAATTGAGCTGCGGTAGGCTACTAGCAGGTTGTAATATGTAAAGCGAAAAAGTTTGGATTGAGATGGCAAAGTCACGCGTTGGACCGTTTGCATTGGAATCACCCTTGGGGGTAGCTACCAGTGCAGGTCAAGTCTATCGAGCATTGCACCTAGAACAGAAGAAATCCGCTGCCCTTCGCGTATTTACAACTCCCTTGGGAATGACGCCGGAAAGTCGCAAAGGATTTGCTAGTCAACTTGAGCAACTAAAGCAGTTACGACATCCAGGAATCGTTCGCTGCTATGGTGGTGGGTTCGACAGCAAAAAAGCATACTTGGCATATGAGTTCATTGACGGTGAATCCCTGGAGAAATTGATCGGTCGCCGCGAACGGTTGGGATGGGAGTTTGTACTTGATTACAGCCAACAACTCGCCGAAGCTCTTCAGTATGCACATCAAATGGGTTGGGTTCATGGCCGAATTCGGCCAGACAAGATTCTGCTCAACAAGGAAGGCCAAATAAAGATCTCAGATTGGCGACGAGATGCCATCTCTGCCATGATTAACATTGGCCCTCCCAATCTGGACCAATTGTTGTACGCCGCACCTGAGGTTGTCTCTGGCCAAATCCCTGACGAAAAGGCAGAGCTCTATTCGCTTGGGGCCGTCATGTATTTCATGTTGACGGGCAATCCCCCACTTGAAGCTTCGTCAATCGATGTTCTTAGGCAGCGAGTGGCCAGCGACACTCCTGCATCGGTAAGTTCGGAAGTGCTCGATTGCCCAGTTTGGTTGAGTGCCATTGTTGATCAGCTACTAGCAAAAGACGTCGGTAAACGACCATTCAGCGCTGCGGCCCTGCAGCTTGCCTTCAAGGAGGCACGACGACGTCAAGCCGAAGGGGTCGGCGTCCTGCAACATGCTGCTGCAGGCTTCAGCCCTCTACAGATGAACGTCAAGCGGGAAGAAGCCGAGAAGGTGCTTGGAATTAAGCCGAAGAAAGAGCGAGTGCAAAACGAAACACCTTGGCTGGAACGTCCCTGGGTATTGATTTCCGCCTTCTTACTAGCTGTCGCGGCGGTTGTCTGGTTTCTGTTACCGCTGGGCGAAAACGGACTACGTCAGCGAGCGGAAGGCTTACTGGCCAGTGAGCAGTGGATCGACTGGAATACGGCGCGAGACGGATATCTGACGGAGTTGCTCGAACGATTTCCGGAGGGGCCGCATGCTCAATGGGCGAATGAGCAGATTGATTGGGTGGATATGCAGGAGATGGAACGTCGACTCGAGCGCGATCAACGTCTGGGACGTCCGCCTGCTAGCGAAGCAGCAAGACGCTACATGGAAGCCCACAGTTACGAAGACTTTGGAGATCGATTAACGGCTTTAGAGAAGTACCGCGCCATCGTACGCTTGCTGGCCGGCGAGCAAGACGTCAGACCTATCATCAATCTGGCACGTCGACAAATACGCAGTATTCAGCAGCAGTCTTTCGACAAAAATGAACTAGCTCAACTGTTATCCGGAAAACTCGACGAAGCGTCCCGGGCCTACGAGCAGGGAGACGTTATCGGCGCTCAGGGGATTTGGGAGAGCATTGTTAGTCTGTACGCTGGCAATCAGGAAATGTCGCCGCTTGTGGAGCGGGCACAAGCCCAGTTGGATACGATTCGCAAACGCTGAGCGTTGGGCACATCGACTCAAATTAATCAGATATGAGCCGAAAATGTGTTTCGGATGTTTCTTCAACAACAGTTGATTGAGAATCTGGCTCGGACATCTGTGCAGGTAAGACGCCTGGCATCGCCCCTTCCCGATAGTATTGCTCGTCCACAAAGTTGAGATTGCCGATATCCTCGATTCCCGTATCCTCGTTCATCCACACACCATTCTCATCGAGATACAGCATTTCGAGCGCTGCAAACAACCGCATTTTTTCGACGCGGTAAGTGATCCAGTTTTGGATAAGGTTATTTTTAGCATTCAACAAGCTCTGTAAGGCCTGTAGCAGGAATAGAGTGAGGTTGGAATTGGCCTCGCTCGTGCGGCGCATGTCGAATTGAGCCTGGTCGACTTGTCGCGAGGCAGCTACCAATTGCTGTCTGGCAATCTGAAAATTGAGACGGCTTAATTCTAAGCGACGCAAAATAGCACGTACCTCGTTGGCTACTCGGTCTTTGTCCGCCACGTAGTTTCGACTTGTGCGCTGGTAGACGATCTGAGCAGCTCGATAGTTGTTGCGTTCATTCAACCGATTGAGCGGTCCATCAAACTGTACACCAAGTCGGTATTGATTGGCCGAGGAATCAAATCGGAAAGCGTTGTTCTGGCTTGGATCGCTACCTACCGTAATTCCGCCGTTTATGTTGAGTTCACTCTCCAATGCATTCGCTGCAACTTCCACCTTGCGGAACGCGTCCATGACAGAGGCCTGTGAATTCATCAAATCCAATCGATTGTGGTGGGCGTAAGTGACCGCGGTTTCACTTTGCAGCGGATGAGGAGCTATGTCGATCAAGAACAGACGGATCTGAGTTTGAGCGACATACATTTCGGCAATTTGCTCGCGCAATTCTTGCCCAACGGCTGTTTGCAAAAGGTCCCATGCATTTGTTGCAGGAGAGGGAGTCTCTTGGGCGACATAGTGCAGCCTGTCAAACAGACCATTCGGTGCATTACCAGAGCGTGATGAAATTGGTTGCGGCTTGATACTTAGGTCATATTCATCAATGGCAGCCTTAACCCGCTGATGTAGGTCATGACGGTTATTCAGTGACTCTTTCAGAGCCCTCAACCGTTCCTGGATGGATATAGCCAATGTCTGCTGCTGCTCAAGGTCTAGCCGATCATCTTCTCGTAGAGACTCAAGATTGGTTGATTCAATTCGCTGTGACCACACATCAAATTCTTCTTCGATTCCCGTCATCTGTTGTGCTAACGATTCGTGTAGATCGACCATCCTCGACCAACCTTCGAGTAACACAGCACGCGGCGCGACCTCAGGCGGCAAGTACTGGACGAGGTCTTCAAACAGGAGCTGGGCGTCAGTTTGTAGCTCTTCCAGCTCTGGGGCCACAAATTCAAATGGATCGAGCAATGATTCGTCCATTTCGAACGGTACCCAGGGCGGCAGACCTAGGCTAAATTTGAATTGGTCCATCGATGAGATTAGTGACTGCTGCGCAGCCAGCAACGAGAGTCGCCCGTTCTGATATTGCTGAAATACCTGGTCCGCCTGAACCTGAGAGACCATCTGCAGGTTGACCAACATCTTGTGTTCTTCCAGGTTCTGCTCCAAGCTCAGCACATTGGCCTGTGTATTGCGAATGGCCTGGACCTGAGTCAATAGATCGAGATAACTGCTGGTAACATCCACATAGAATAAACGACGAAAACGTGCAAACCCGCGAACTGCATATAAAAGGTTACGTTCTGCCTGCGTCAAATTCTCCAGCCGCACGTAGCGAAAGGCACCACGCAGCAATGGTTGAGTGAAGGTGGTAACTAGGGCTGCCGATCCACCTTGAATACCGCTATTTCCGAAATCCCAAAATAGACTGTTTAATATGCTGGTAGCAAATTGGCCGCCGCCAGCCAGATTCCTAGTGAATCCCAAACGGTCCGTGGTTACATTCAAGTTGCGTTGATCCCCGCCATCACTGCCGGTGGCCAGAAAGCTGGTCCCTAGGCCGCCAAACCACTGGCTGTCAAATTCAAAGCGGTTGCCGCTTAAATCTAAGGCTGAAAGGTAGACTTGCTCGAACTGGGTTTGGTAGTCACGGCTATGAAGCAGTGCAAGATCCATCGCCAACGGTTGTGTCAGGCGAATATTACCATCCTCTTCACGCGATAAGTACTCAAGCCACACCGGGTTTTCAAATTCTCCATTGACCGGAATTTGTGAGTAGTAAGCCGTGTTGTCAAATCCGTCAGGGCAGTTCATCCAGCGTCTTGCGGCGTCGTCATCGTCTGGTTGCGGTGCGCAATCTAAGGACCCTGGCACGCGCATTCGAGACTGCGGTGCAGGTTCGACAGGCTGAGAAGGCAGTTGCCAAAGTGGATTGACCTGACGGCTATCGATTAGGCAATAGGACTCGCGATCGGCGGCGCGACTGTAGCTAAATCGGGAACAGCCCTGGCTGAAGATACCCACACTCAGTCCACAAGCAGAAATCGTTCCGCTCCAGAGCCAGGATCGCAATTGATTCTTCAGTCGTGAGTTGTCGCGCAGCATGAAGTAGCGGTACTAGGAAAATGCTAGCGGGAAAAGAAGATAACTGTTCCCACTCCTTCGGCTAATTCTAAAGACAGCGGTTAGGAAAATTTTGCCGCTTGGGCGACTATTCCGGCTTTTGCCGAGCCCATTAATAGGCGTGCGATTAAAACTTCAACTACTTCAGTCTTTGATGCCCTTCGGGCCGTGTCAAAAACCCCCATTGTAGCTCTTGGTCCTGCTCGTATTGCTTGCCCAAGGTGATTGCGACATGAGCTTTGGATAATTCGTATCCCAAGTAAAAAGCATGCTTAGAATCCATCGTTTGGCCAATCGGCGAATCCAGTAGTGCTTGCATAACTTCGTATGGTTTTGTGCCATGCAGGTGGATACCGGTGGACACTAGGTGAATTTCTCCCTTATTAACGAAGATGCGTATATTACGATCACGAATTGCAGCTGTCAGTGTCGCAAAATAATCATCCGTGTACGTGAGCAACCTTCTATCACGCAACATCACCAATTCATCGCTTAAATTCTTAGGTGGTCGGTTCTGCGAAACAGCGTGATATACCATTCTACGAGCTATGTCGCATTCGCGAATGCAACTCGATGCCCAATTGATTACTTGCGTAGTTAACACACTCTCGATAGACAATTCTTGACAGATTCCAAGCAGCATCAGATTGACGCCTGCTGAATCCACGTCGGATAGTTCCGTCAAGTTGCCAATACCCATCATCATTTTATGGTTCGGAAATTGGTTTCGACATTCAATGTAGCGTTTGAGACTCGATGTGAATCCGCATCCGATAGGTTCTAGAATTGGATCTAACCGCATCGTTACCGACCGTTGCGACAAAAAATCTACAGTTTCTAGAAAATGTTTTTCTTCTTGTGGATGTTCCGGAATGACGACTACTTCTTTCCCCCAATCCGCTGCTGCATGTCTATTGCTGAAGTTGACCGAAAGTACCAATTCGGCTCCCGCGCGGCAGGCTTGATTTACTTCCCATTGATCGAAGGAATCGATTGATACACGCAGGCCAGCGTCGCGCAATCGCTCAACGGCGTCCGCAACGTTGATCCAACGCACACCCGGCGTACACCCAAGATCGATAATATCGGCACCGTCGGCCCGAGCTTGCTGGGCAAGCTGCAGAAGCTCATTGTCTGCCAAATGGTTGGCATGATTGATCTCTGCTAAGATCTCGATGTTGTGTTGGTCCAAGATCGGTGTTGAATCACGACTTTTACTGAAAAAATACGGCAAATCTCGTATATCTTTGGGGCCGCATGCGACCGGGACAGAAACTTTTGAGGCGATCAATTCAATCTGTGAAGTTAGATATCCAGGTAGTATTAACCAATCAGTTTCCGAGTTCACATGTAGATGGCGCAGCAGCCATGAAGGTTGAATGAGTGCAGCCACTGTTATAGGCATTACATCGACGGTAAATGTGAAGCCCACATCCAGCGCGATACGAGATGCGACATTTTGCACAGCACGTTCAGCCAACTTGCCAGTAATGAATTGAACGTGGTCACCTGCTTTGATGGACGAGAAAGAATTCATGAACGGTTAAACTAGCTCCATGGCTTCGCCTACTCGCAGGATCGTTATCCGGGTCCCAAAATTAAATAGCTGATTCAATAAAAGTTGGTAGATACTCTTGACCAGAATTATAGGTTTACTACAAAGAT
>JAGQOY010000202.1 GCA_020427005.1 Planctomycetales bacterium | reverse complement strand
GTGTTCGGTTTTCAGGTTCTAACGAGCGCGGGGTTGAGCGTCGTTGTGAGTAATCATGGTTCGCGGGTGTAACATGTCTGCGGCTTGGGTTCGATGGCGGCGGGCGGGCGATGTTGCCGAAGGAGTTGAGTAACCAGCCCGCCGCAATCGGGAGTAGATTGTCGAGGGCGGTGCAGCGGAGAGAAATCGCGGGTGCCTAGCTGTCTTGGGTGCGGCTGTTGGAGAAGAAGGAACGCGGAGCGAGACGGCGAGCATGGAGGATCGCCGAGTTGATGGCCGCGGTGCCTGGATGGCATTTTCGATGGAGGGCAGGATGCCAGGAAGCGAGGACGGCGCAGCCGCCCAGCGGCCACAGCGCAGGCGAGCAGCGCAGGGCAAAGCCGCTGCGCGGCTAGAAGAGTAGATCGGAGAAAGTAGAGCAGTTGAAGAACCACAAGAGGTTCTAGTGCGAAAGTCTGAGGGCGGCGGGATGCCCGGAGCGCCTCGAGCCGCAGCGCAGGGCAGGATGCCCGCTGGGAGACAGCATGGCGACTGGATGGAGCCATTCGTTATTTAAGAGCGATTGTGGGGCCGCGAGTTCAGTTGCAATAAGGTTTAATTGGGATTTAATTGGAGGATTTAATTGGTGCCAGCCACGCAGTTGACGAGGAATTGTCGCTGGATACAATGTGTCAGTGAAGGAGAACACCATGGGCCGCCCAGCGAGAGTGGAACAGTTTGATGCGTCCGAAATATGTATCGTGCATACTATTCAGCGGTGTGTACGCCGTGCTTTTCTAGCTGGCGTTGATGACAAGGCCGGCAAGGACTACTCGTTTCGTCGCGAATGGATTCGGCGGCGTATGGAAGCTCTGGCTTCAGTATTTGGAGTCGATGTGCTCACCTACGCGATCATGAGCAACCATATTCACTTGATCCTTCGCAATCGACCTGATGTTGTAGTTCAATGGTCCGATGCGGAAGTAGCCTTGCGTTGGCTACGCGTTTTCCCTGGTCGAAGGCTGGATGAACAGTTAGCGGAACCGACCACCGCCGATGTCCAAGCTTTAGCTGGCAATGCAGAACGTTTGGCTGAGATTCGCTTGCGTTTATCTGATATTTCTTGGTTCATGAGGGCCTTATGCGAGCCCATTGCTCGGCAGGCGAATCGACAAGATGAGTGCACGGGACGTTTTTGGGAAGGACGATTCAGGGCCCAACGCATCGCGGATGAGACCGGCCTACTGGCCTGTGCGATGTATGTAGACTTGAATCCAATTAGGGCTGCTATGGCGGAATCCCCCGACGAAGCAGAGCATACCTCGGCCTATGATCGCATTCAAGCAATAAATGGTGCAGAGATGGAGGCAGCCGCTTTTGACTTGGCGGTCATCACACCTGAGGAAGCTGGCAATGAGATTCGCTCAACTCCGGTGGATCAATTGAAGCGAAAGCGAGCCGCGAAACGGCGCAATGCGACAGGGCGACGTATCAAACGGGATGCCTGGCTAGCACCGTTGAAACTGCATAGCCACAAGCTGCCCGGCATTCCTGAACTGCATACGGAAGGAGTACGAGCTAGTGACAAGGGTTTTCTAAACATGTCAGTGAGCGAGTACCTAACGCTTTTAAGTTGGACAGCGGCTCAAAAAATGGCAGAATCAGCTAAGAGCATTCCGAGGAAACTGCAACAACTACTTGGCAGCCTGGGTGTTGATCCGAGTTTATGGCGGGATTTGGTATGGAATTATAAACGATACTTTGGCCAGAGTTGTTGTGCGGGTCGTCCTGAGTCGCTGGTGGCCGATGCCGAGCGAATTGGCAAGCGATTTCATCGTGGGCAACGCAAACTTGAAGCCTGCTTCTCTGGCAACTCGTAGTCTCTTTGCTTCTCACAAACAGCTAGTAGTCCAAACCATGGACTCTGTTCCGCGGGCAGGTTGATTTCTAATCTCTTTTAGATCGCTGGTCTGCTTTCGTTGCTTGGCGGCACGACACGCATCCTTGTCTGCCGTGGTTAAACCAGCTCGCGTGTCGATCAAGCAAAAGCTCGGTTCCTCCGCTGCGCTTAGGCTGGCGGCCCCGCCAACCTTTGGCTTGATCGATTCGCTACGCCACGCTACCAGCTGGTTTCTTCCATGGGCTTCGACAAGGACGCGTTGTGTGTCCAAGCAATCACTCGCCTATGGAGGCTTCATGCTCATCAAGCGTTGCAATTTTGAAACACCACAACTCAATCTTTTCGATCAAAACAATTTGCATTGGTTGCCAAGACAATCTGGGGTATGCCGACAACCGTCTAACGGAACCTGTATACTGCCCATGCCCACTCGATCCACTCCCCTATTCGATATCATGAATGAGGAAGTTGATCAGCCTACCCAGAGCGTCTCCCCTCATGCAATACAAAACCATCGTACTCGAGCTTCTCGAAAGCCAACCCTCAATAAGCGACAAGCTCAAAGCCAGCAGTTACTTGCTTTCGACGATGGAACTTATGGCCATCGAGCTCAGACTGCATCACCTGAATCTGGTTCATCGAATGTCCACATCGAAACCACAGATATCACTCGACGAAACCCGCTCCCAGGCGATGGAGATACTGACCGAGAAGTTGAAAGCGTTACTCGCAAATCTAGTTCAGAACAAACACACCAAGACGATGACGGCAGAGCAACTGCAAAAAGTACTGCTCAGCGTGATGGCTCAACTAGCCTGATTCAAGCTCTCAAATTCGATGCTCATCCCCTTTTCTCGCCCGTAGTTCAGGAACATGAACGGAGACAGTCGAACAGAGCTGATCTAACAGAGGTTCGTAAGCCTATTCCACTAGCAAGTGGGGAAAAGTCGAAGGCTCGTGAGATTATTCAAGCCATTTCTGTGTTGCAGCAATTGCAGCAAGAGCAACGCAGGCCTACTCCCGACGAGCGTGCAATGCTCATGCGATTTGGCGGCTTTGGTGCGGTGGCTCGGACTTTGTTTCCCGATCCGATTACCGGTAAATACAAGGATGCGAGTTGGCAAGAACTTGGCCAACGTCTTGAAGCCCTGCTTTCACCAGCAGATTACGAGAGTGCCAAACGCACTACATTCAACGCCTTCTACACCTCGCCGCTAATTGTCCAAGCCGTGCACTCGGCTATCAAACGATTGGGTGTACCCAATGGTGCCACTATTCTCGAGCCAGGCTGCGGAGTCGGCAATTTCTTGAGTCATGACCTTCGCGGGGCTCATTACATTGGAGTCGAAATGGATACCACTAGCGGCCAGATCGCACATGCCCTTTACCCGCAACACGATATCCGCATCGAGAACTTTCGGGACACGAAGCTACCGGATAATTCGCTCGACGCGGTGATTGGCAACGTACCGTTTGCCAATATCCGATTGGATCATAAGGGACAACGATTCGCCCTACATGATTACTTCTTCGCCAAATCCATGGATGCATTGAAACCGGGTGGAGTCATGGCTCTAGTCACGTCTCATTTCACGATGGATAAACAGAATGCCTCCATACGGGAATATTTGGCACAACAAGCCGATTTTGTGGGAGCTATCCGCTTACCTTCGGATGCCTTCAAGCAAGAAGGCACGCGAGTAGTCACCGATATCATCTTTCTGCGTAAGCGTGCACCGGGAGTCGAGGTCGAGCATGTCGATAGCGATTGGCTGGCAACGGCACCCTACTCGATTGACGGTAAGGATGTAACAGTCAATCGTTATTTCATCAACCATCCGGAAATGGTACTGGGTGATTGGACACTTGAAAACCAACTCTACGGTGATGAAGGTTTCAATATCAAGTCCAATGGCGATCTACAAACTCAGCTGCAGCAAGCCTTGGAGCACTTGCCAGTCTACGAGCCGCCTCAACTTGCCTCGACGTCGCTACCCATGCCTGAGAGGTTCAATCGCCCTCCTCCTGTCGAGCACTTGACCGAAGGCAGCCTGTTTGTAGGTGACGACCAGACTATCTTTCAGATCATGGACGGTTGCTCGCAAGCTGTTACCCATGGTGCCAAAGCACTGACGGCTCAGGGCACGATGATGGGCAAGCGTCTGGCAGCTCTCATCGGACTGCGGGATGCAGCCAGGTTGGTACTGCAAGCACAGAATGACCAGTGGCCTGAGTCCCAGCGGCACGCGACTCGCCGCTCACTGAATCAGCTTTACGATGCGTTCGTTAAGGCCTATGGTCCAATCAATAAGACCACTTTCTCGGAGACTAAAGACGGTGGCGTGATGCGCCGGATGCCCAACATGGTCAAGTTTCGGGACGATCCGGACGCTATGTTGGTACTAAGCCTGGAAAATTATGACGAGGTCACTGGCAAGGCTACCAAGGCTCCGATCTTTGAGCAGGATGTCGTCGGACCGAAAAAGGACATCACACATGTCGATTCAGCCGAGGCCGGATTACTGGCTTCGCTCGATCGCACCGGCAAAGTCGACTTGGCATATATAGCGTCCGTTTATGGTAAGCCGGAGGATGCGATCATCGCCGAACTAGGCGATCTCATATTTCTCAATCCTCATTCTCATCAGTACGAAACTGCAGACGTGTATCTCTCCGGCAACGTGAGAGAAAAGCTGCATGTGGCAGAAAAAGCCGGACCCGCATTTGCCTATAACGCCGACAGGCTGCGTGATGTGCAGCCACCGGATCTACTGCCTGGAGACATTGATGCCAGACTGGGATCGCCATGGATACCGGCATCCGATGTCGAGTACTTTACTGCCGCTTTGTTGGGGGCCGAACCTGACGCTATTGAAGTTGGCCGGCTACTGAAAGATGCCACTTGGAGCGTCGATGCCAGCTATGCAGCCGAACGGTCGGTCAAAGCAACTTCCGACTTCGGTACTAGTCGTATCGATGCTATCCGACTGCTAGAGCTTGCTTTGAACCTGAAGACGCCTGTCATCTACGACACGATTCGTGGCGATAATGGTGATGAACGGGTAGTCAATGAGACCGAGACCCTGGCCGCCAGAGAAAAACAGAAGCTGATCCAGGAGAAGTTTAAAGAATGGGTATTCAGCGATCCCGAGCGTAGTGAACGCTTGGTGCGAATCTATAACGATACTTATAACAATCTTCGACCGCGGCTATTTGACGGATCGCACCTGGAGTTTGAAGGCCTGAATCAGGCGATCGCACTTCGGCAACACCAGAAGGATGCTATTTGGCGGATTATCTCCAGCGGCAACACCCTACTGGCCCACGTCGTGGGAGCGGGCAAAACATTCACTATGGCTGCCGCTGGCATGAAGTTGAAACAGGCTGGGCTGATCAAAAAGCCCATGTATGTGGTGCCCAATCACATGCTCGAGCAGTTTGCACGCGAGTTCATGCAGCTTTATCCGAATGCTCATCTTCTAGTGGCAAGCAAAGAAGATCTGACTCGCGATCGCCGCAAATTCCTGACCGCGAGAATCGCCAGCAACGATTGGGACGGCATCATCGTTACCCACTCATCGTTCGAGCGGATCGGTATGTCGAAGAAATACCAGCAGCAATTCCTAAAGCAACAGATCGATGACTATTCCAAGCTGCTAATAGAAACTGCCGCTCATGGTGGATCTGAGAAACATCGCAATCTGATCAAGGCGATCGAGAAGCAGAAAGTCAATCGTGAAAACAAACTGAAAGATCTTTCAGCCGAAGACAAGAAAGACGATGGATTGGTATTTGACGAACTGGGTGTTGATCACATTTTTGTGGATGAAGCTCATTATTTTAAGAACCTGGAAACGCCTACCAAAATGGAGCGTGTGGCTGGAGTACAAACCGGTGGCAGCCAGCGGGCCTTCGACATCTACATGAAATCCCGCTATCTCAGTCAGTTGCATCCCGGCCACGGAGTGACCTTTGCCACCGGTACGCCGATTAGCAATACGATGGTCGAGCTCTATAATCTGCAGAGATTCCTGGATCCAGAAGGTTTGCAGCAACGTGGCATCGAGCATTTTGACGGTTGGGCAGCCAACTTTGGGGAAGTCGTGGATACTATGGAAATCGCCCCGGACGGTTCCTCGCTTCGCCCGAGGAGTCGCTTTGCAAAATTCAATAATCTGCCAGAACTACAGCAGATGTTTCGCTCCTTTGCCGATGTGCAGACGGCCAGCATGCTGAATCTGCCCCGTCCAATGCTCAAGCATAGTCAGCCCATCACCATTTCTTGTCCCATGTCCGACGATCAGTGTGCTATCCAAACGCAGCTGGTCGAACGCTACGAACGTATCCGCAGCCAAAAGATCGATCCGCGGGACGACAATGCTTTGGCCATCACCACCGATGGCCGCAAGTTGGCACTGGATGGCCGCATGCTAACAGCAGATGCCAGCGATGAGCCTGAATCCAAGATCAATGCTCTGGTGGACAATGTTGCACGTATCTGGGCCGAGAGTGACGCCTCGCGTGGTACCCAGATGATTTTCTGTGATATGGGTGTCCATCCAACGCCCTGGGGTTTTTCGGTCTATGACGACATCATGCGTAAGTTGGTATCTCGCGGCATTCCAGCCGATCAAATCGCCAGTATTGGCGAGGCCACTTCGGACGCTAAGAAACAGGCATTGTTTGAGAGGGTACGGCAAGGCTCGGTGCGTGTTTTACTAGGCAGCACGGCCAAAATGGGAACGGGCACCAATGTACAGAAGCGTCTTATTGCCTTGCATCATTTGGATGCGCCCTGGAAACCAGCCGAAGTCGAACAACGGGACGGTCGCATATTCCGGCAGGGCAATGAGAATCCAGAAGTGGACATTTACCGCTACGTCACCCAAGGTTCCTTTGATGCATATATGTGGCAGGCTTTGGAGACCAAAGCCCGATTCATCTCGCAGATCATGACGGGCGATGTCAACCAGCGAAGTGCTGAAGACATCGGCGGTCAAGAACTTTCTTATGCAGAAGTCAAAGCCATTGCCTCTGGCAATCCAGCCGTGCTCACCCTGGCTGAAACCGATGCGGAATTGCAACGTCTGGCCATTCTTCGCAAGAATCACCACGATGCTCAGTTCTTGGCTCGCCGCAAGGTCAGAGATTTGCCAGACGAGATCGAGCGACTTGCTAAACGCCTGGAGCAGCTTAAGGCGGATGAGGTCACCCTCATGGCCAATCACCTTAGCATCGTGATCGATGGCCAACCGGTTTTGAAAGACCAGCTACAGGAAACGATCGCTAAGAAACTTGCCTACATTCCTGATGAGGTCATGCAGGCACGGCAGTTCGAGCTTGGTACGTTTCATGGCCTCAAGTTTGGTATTCAGGTCACGGGCTACGGAACGCGTGATGTTTACTTGCAAGGTTCTGGATTTCGCTGTGAATCGCTAAGCCGGGAATATGCAGGACCGCGTGCGGTGCTCAATGCCATTAACAGAATGGTCGACACCTATGCTCTACGCATTGACGATACTCGCAGTGCTCTGGCCCTGGCCGAACAGCAATTGGCCGATTACCGAGAGCGTATTGACGTCCCGTTTGCAATGGATGGCTACATCGAGCAATTGCGAGAGCTTCGCGATCGCTTACGTCTGGCACTAACGGGTGAGCCCCAAGCCACTTCGCCGGATGCTTCGGTGCGATCCATTAAAGAGATCGTTCTTGATATTGAACAACTCCGTAGGAGCCAGCAGGCTCATGCGACCGTGGGTAGTGAAACAACGGATCGCAGCATTGTTCCGGCTGAGTCGATCGTAACTCAGATTAACTCCAAGCTGCGTTCGAATCAGCCTCCAAGGCATGGCGGCCCGCGTCGCTGGCAAGATGCTGTCGGGGTTTCTACTAGCCAATCAAACTCACATACAAATCTTGCTGACAAGCAAGTACAAATGCTTTAGGTCGATGTTATGAACATCGAGCAAGCCAAGAAGATCTCGCTATCCAGCTTCCTAGGTAGACTGGGATACGAACCTGTTGTCAACCGGCAAGGTCAGCTATGGTATTTGAGTCCCCTCCGACATGAGTCGCAACCCTCGTTCAAAGTGAATCCTGAGCTAAATGCTTGGTACGATTTTGCAGAGGGTAAAGGTGGCGACATTATTGACTTTGTGAAGCATCATCAACGGGTTTCGACCGTGTCTGATGCACTGGCCTGTATCAACCAAGTACAAGGTGACGTGCCACTCGCCAAACAAGAAATCCTCCCATTTCCGAAGCGGAAACAGGAACCGGCGATCGAACTGGATTCCATCGGTCCCGTCAAATCGAAGTCGCTATTGGCCTATCTCAAGAAACGCGGCATCTCCATTCCTTTGGCGGCAGGCCGACTTCAGGAAGCTCACTATCATTGTGGCGACAAAAGTTACTTCGGATTGGCATTCGCCAATGATGCAGGAGGTTACGAGCTCCGTAATCCGATGTGGAAAGGTACGCTGGGCACCAAGGACATCACGACAATCCCGGGCACAAGCACTGAGAATGTGTCTGTGTTTGAGGGTTTCTTTGACTATTTGACAGCCATCACTATGAATCGCGGTCAACTGGACGAAACTGCCATTATTCTCAATTCCGTAGCCTTTCGCGGTCGGGCAGCTGAGAAGCTCAGGTCTTGGGGCACAAAATCGATAAGTCTTTTTCGCGATGACGACGCGGCCGGAGCCGCCTTGGTGGACTATTTCATTAGTGAGCTACCGGACACCGTGTTAAACGATATGGCAGATCATTACCGAGGCCACGGAGATTTGAATGAGTGGCACTGTGAGGAATGCCTGAACGGTACTCTAGTTCTTGAGTGACGATTTGCCTGCCTATCTTTATTGCTTGAGGCATCGCAGGATGGACTAAGCTTAGCTTGAAAAATCGCCTCAGTCCTTCTTTCGAGGCAGACCGCCGTTGCGACCGACCTAGAAGTTCATTTCATGCGAATTCTGGTTTGGCACTTATCCAGAAGAGTTCTCGTCAAGATCTTTGACAGTTGCGGATGGCCACTCCCCAGGCGTCCTTTCTACGACGTGCGTAAACCCGTCGATGCGTCCTGCAACAAGAAAATGGGCTCTCCAGAGGAGGCCTCCCCATTTTCATGTTGCACGATTGCTACGCTCGCCTCTATGCCGGGTTTTCATTGCTCGTCGTAAGGCCGCCGATGGTTGGTGGCCAAAACAAAGCAACTGAAAGGAATATCCTATGACTACGAACTCAACTGAAACTAAGAAAGCCAAACCCGTGTTCCGCAAGCTACTACCTAACGGTATCAGTGCGGCCGTTTTCGAAAACGAATATGAGGGCCGAACCTATCGCAGCGTGAACCTGCAACGATCCTACCGCAAGGATGGCGAGTGGAAACGCATGAGCATGTATATCGATCATGAACATATCCCGTTTCTGATTGAGGCCTTGCAAGGCACTTGGAACTTTCTCAATAGTTCCCCAGTAGCACAGTCCGTGGCTGAATCGGAGACTATCGAGATACAAGATGAAGCAACGATTGATGCATAACTGCACCTTCCAACCGGCCGCTCCCGAGACAATCGGGGGCGGCTTTCAACCCAGGAGTTTTCCAATGACCTACTTAATCACTGACTATTTTCTATCAAAGTATCCGGGGCCGTTCGATATTCGGTCCAGCCGGGATGGCGTTGACGACACGTTCGAGATCGTCTGCCTAGTTACCAATCAAGTGCTGGCTTCCACCTATTATTGGGATGAAGAAGAAGCTCGTTATATTGAAGCCATGGGCATAGCCACCGCACTCAACTTCATGTTACATGAGGAAATGGTTTTAGAGGAAGGAAGTCGAGCTCTCAAACAACTTTTGACAGATGCTCCTGGCCCCTACTCACTGAAACGTGGTACTTGTGAATACCGAGGTGGTTACTGGGCTGTCGCCTGCAAGCATGAGAAGGACGGTATTATTCAGTGTTATGGAGACTTTAGCGACTACGCGAATTTGGCCATCGCCATTTTGATCAAGAAATCACTTACTTACGCTGACAGGTATTTGCCGCGTGAGAGAGAAATCCCAAGCTGTCCGGAATCGGATCTCATACTATTTTGAGTGGTACCTAGAATAAATGCGGCTGCACCTGCTTGGATTTACTGGCAAGCAATGCATGGACGTAGCCGCCTTGGGGTCGAGCCACATCGACAGGTCGCCGCATTTTTCTATCTTTGGTATCCGGATTGGCACCATATTCAAGCAGTAAGGAAACGAAACCCATATCACCCTGTCTAGCAGCCCGATGCAAAAGGGTCTCATGATTGCTCAGAACGACATTGGGATTCAGTCCGTGATCCAG
This sequence comes from Planctomycetales bacterium, assembly GCA_020427005.1. Taxonomy (GTDB): domain Bacteria; phylum Planctomycetota; class Planctomycetia; order Pirellulales; family Pirellulaceae; genus Aureliella. The sequence goes on along the minus strand of JAGQOY010000202.1, from coordinate 2,360 downwards.
CAAGAACCTTCCAACATGTAGGGCACCAACCTGCTGTGCCACATCGAGCAGACTCTTGCCGTCAGGGTTCGCGGCATGCAGATCCGCTCCCGCTTCCATGGCTTCATGAACGGCAAGCAAAGAGTTGTTTTTGATTCCTACAATCAGTTGTTGGTTTGGATTCACATTCCAGCAACTACAGTAGCCGTGTCATTGATGCAACCAATTTTTGATCGAGTGTGGCCGCCCGACCAAACCGTTTGTCGGGTCAATATCCTCAGGACACGACACCCGAGCAATTCATCAACAAACGGTCTAAGGATTGGAAATGGGCTGGTAAATTTGGACTCATCCCAGATGAATAGTCCTTTACTTCCAGGCACGCCCATGTCATGAGTGTGTGTATGACACGCATTTATTCCAAAGTTGCTCAGGTACGTGGGCATGATTTTCAAGGCAATCCGGTCGAGGAGCTGATTACCACGCCAGACCAATTGGCATTATTCCAGGACGCAAATATTTCCAACGCTAGCAGCACCATTGAGCTTTACGATGCCATGCCCAAGTGCTTCCCTAGCAATAAAGAAATGGAGGCTCTCCGACGACGCAACGGCGGTCACTACCTGGAGACGCTTTCTCGCAACTTTTTGCATCGAGGGGTGGAATACCAACTGATCATTCGCCCTGCTCGCGTGCGAGATGCCTCAGGCGTTGAACGTGAATACTACCCGACGCAACGGGAAGACCTCATTGAACAGGCACTACGAAAACTCGCTACCCATGAACGCAACGGTATTTTCCTTGGGGGCAATTTGGCCGTACAGTTCTCGCTCTCGGACCTTAGTCGCGAATTAGAACGCACTGGGCACGGCATGTCGTACCGGAGCCTTAAACAGGGCTTGGAAATCAACAACGCGACCCATATCTCGCTTATCGGTGGTGGCCAGAAGCCGGTGATCAACTCCACCATTTTTCCGGTGTTCATCCACGCCAATCGTCAGCAATGGGAGGATAGTCCGAGCACGGCCAAATGCTACGTCAAGTTTCATCCGCTGGTGACGGTCAGTGTGGAAGAGCTCACGCATCGGCAGCTGGACTACGAAACCATGATGAGCTTTCGTTACGTGCTCTCGTATTGGCTGTTCAAGAGGCTGTCGCATCTGTACACGTTTGCTGATTACACCAAGCCATACTCGATTCGGCTTACAACCATCGTGCGTGATAGCGACATGGTCCCCTCCTCCAACCCTAGCGACAATCTGAAGAGGGTTCGGCGAACGCTCGATGAATTCGTAGAACGAGGCGTATTGTTATGCTATGAAGAAGAAATGACTCGCGGGCCCAATAATCGCATCGTTGATGTGAAATTCTCCATGGTACCAACGCCTGAGTTCAAAGAACACGCCATCCTCGCCAATCAGCGGCAGCAACGCATACGGCAATTGGCACATGCGAACCTGCCAAACTGTGGATAACTGTACAGACTAGCAGTCCGAACGAACGCCAACCTACGGATCAGCAGTCCGAAACGGCCATACAACATACTCACTAGCAGTCCGAACTGGAGTGCGATGTAGAGACTAGCAGTCCTAGCGGTAGGCACCAGCAGACCGAACTGAGCCACTTAGTATGGATTGGCAGACCCAACGGATCGCTAAAGTAGGTATTGGCAGTCCGAGTCACTTGGCAGGTACTCATTGGCAGTCCGAACCGGATTTTCGCAATGCCTTATCGAACGTGCTTTGGGGACATTCCGTGGCTTCCTATCCCTATACCCTTTTTCATTAACATACGAAGCACCGAGTGCCTGTGGATAAGTGCTGAGTCCCGTCATCGGGATGGATTGACGGGGGAGAAGACAAAAGAGCCTTGCGGTTGGCCAGTAGCATATGAAAACTTTTGACTTGGCTGCATGATTGTGGCATGGTGGATGGGAATTGACCATCAGGAGTGTGCGTGGCTGCGATTGTGATTTCTCCCTGCAATAGGAAAGGTGGAGTGGGCAAGAGCTCGAGCGTTTTTCACTTGGGTGGTTACTTCGCCTCGCGGGGCATGCGGGTACTGCTAATCGATAATGAACCACAGCACAGTCTTACCAATGGATTTATCGGCCCCGATGCAGCAGACCGCTTACGACCGGCTCAAACCACCGCGGCACTTTTTGATGAAGCCTGTCATCCCACTCCCGATGAGCTCATTTTTCCAAGTCAAGTTAAAGGCATCGACTTGGTATACGGTTGCAATGCCCTCGATCGATACAACGGTCCACCGGACTTGATGCCCGATCGCATGCGACTGGCAATTAGAAACTTTGTGGACCAGATTCGGCAGCATTACGATTTTATTCTGATCGACAACCCTCCCAATCTGCAGCTCTGCAC
>JAGQOY010000201.1:6409-12646 GCA_020427005.1 Planctomycetales bacterium | reverse complement strand
CTATTCAAGGAGCCCGAATGTAGAAACTACATCAAACACTGTGGCTACCGCTACACTTAGATGAAGACTGTTCTAGCTGTGTCTGGCTGAAGCAAGGATGGGGGCAATTCTGGCGCTTGATGGTCAGCAAATCGGCCGCATAGTAGAGGAAAAAAATTGCCATTTGTTGCAACGAGAATGGGAAGATAAAATACCCTAGTTGACCCATGTTAACATCTTGCCACCTGTGGCTGCTAATTGAGCCTTCAATTGATAGCCAATCTGTAATGAGGCAATACTCACTATATGGGCTGAAAAATCCACCTTATCGCTCAATTTCGGTTGATAAGCGCTGAGAACACGAATGTTATATATTAGCTACAACTCATTATTGGGTGGCAAAAACGGATTTCATAGGGAAAAGAGCAAGCAACTGGGCTGCTTGCTTAGGCTGCCGTTGCTAGCTTTCCGATTCACTACAAAACGCTGACGTCTGGTTGCGATTGAAAACGTGACGCTTATACTCGCTGCCAACTTATTGTCGTTAGACGTGACCCAAACGAATTAAATTCGCCAATCCTCCTACTCTACATCCTGATCTCCTCGTTTTGAATTGGACCTGTCACGTCTAACTGGATGCCTGTTGGTGCGCTGAGCGTGGGATTTTTGCTCCAGACGCCTGTAATTACTCCAATCGAAATTGATTGGGCCTATGGCACTTGGAGAGTGATGGGAATTCGCTCGATGCCACAGGTATCCGCTGCACTGTCTTTTCACGAAGGATGACAAGTATGGTACAAGTGGCACTGGCTCTCATAATGGCAGTTACGGGAGAAGGGAAATCGGAGTACCTGAGCTACGAAGATGCGTTTGCCAAAGCACAAAAGGAGAATAAACCTCTGTTGATTCTGGTTGGAGCTCGATGGTGTGCCTCCTGTCAGGTCATGAAACGAGATACGCTAGTACCCATGATGGACTCTGGGGAGTTAAAGGACATTGTGGTTACAGTAGTGGATAAAGATGAACGACCGGAGTTATGCGAGCAGCTAATGCATGGTCCGACACTCCCCCAGGTTGTCATGTACACCAGGAGCAGTGGCAATTGGAAACGGCTTAGTTTGACAGGTATGCAGAGTCGAAACCGTATGGTTGAATTGCTTACTCGAGTGGCGGAAGTGTCGGATGCGGTGATGCAACGACCTTTGGTACGTTGATTCTTTTCAAGTACCAACCATTAGTTTGGAATCGCCTGCCGTCGGCATGGCAATATGATTTGATTTGCAGAGCGACCATTTCGAAACGGGTAAAGGGTAGGTTTTATCCAGCATTTCCCCGGTGATCAGCGTTGTTCAAAACGGGCAATATTGTTCGCTTAAAATCGGAATGGTACGCTCAGATTAGTTCGTCGATTTTCCTGGGATGCATCCCTGTTCATGCCCGATGTCGGTGGAACACGTCATTGTTGGCAAAGATTTTTTGGAAAATGTCAGACTCTGCGGATGAATTTGACAAACATCTCGAGTATTTGACGGTCTAGATTACAATTCGTTAATAGCGATAGAATCTAGATTTCTATTGTAAGATTTCTTGCTATAAAGATTTTTATTGCAATTCGTTGAACCCAAGAATCATTAAGCCCCGAACTCATCACCTGAAGTTTGTTTAGGTGCACAGGAAAAGGGTTTGCTTGGCGGTTATTCTCACTAATTAGCCGCTGGGTGGGATTATGAGGTGTCTTCGTTTCAGAGTACAGGTCCAACTGGGCCAAGTACTGATGTAGTTGACGAGTTGCATGTCTTTTTCAATGCGTGTGCAAGGCCTCATTCATTTGTTGGAGCTGTATTGACTGCTCTAGAGCGAATGAGGAATTGGTTCCGTTACTCTTGTGCTTTATCGGAGTCGAATAGAATGCGTTATCGACGTGCGGGTTTTACTCTTGTCGAGTTGTTGGTGGTCATTGCGATTATTGGAATTTTGGTCGGTCTTCTTCTGCCGGCAGTACAAGCTGCTCGGGAAGCGGCGCGGAGAACACAATGCCTCAATCAGCTAAAGCAGCTGGGGCTGGCGTGCCACAATTTCGAAAGTACATACAAAGTTTTTCCCTATGGCTATCTGCGAAACCAAGGCCTGAGCGATCCACGAGATTCTGCCTTCAATCCGTTTCCCGAATCTCCAACCAATCGTCGTTATTCCATGATGTGGCAGTTGCTTCCGTTTATGGAGCAAGCACCACTTTATGGTCGTTTCGATCAATTGGTATTTAATAACAATCGAAAGGCTAGATTGCCAGACGGTTCGTTAGGTCCTGATTGGACAGGAGATTTCTTTTTGAAACAAGCATTCCCAGGATTGATGTGCCCGTCGAATCCAGTGGGGCCTCTCAATGTAGCGGTGGATGGCTCTGAATCAGGGCGTTATGCCATTACGAGCTACATGGGATGCGCTGGCTTTCGAAGTTATCCTCGTTGCAATGCAGCATTTCCGAGTCTGTGTTGGGATCCAGTTACGAATCCACAACAGTACGGTGGCATGTTTTATCGCAACAAACGATACAAGCACGGACAAATTTCCGATGGTACATCAAATACGATCATGTTAGGTGAACGTCATATTTTTGACCCTGTGTTCGACCAATACGCTGGTGACCTGATGACAGACTGGGGTTGGGTTTGGTTTGGTGCAGAAGCCGATACGTTCTTGTCGACGGGGGCTCGAATCAATTTTCGTTTTCCAACTACTTGGCCAACTTTGGATACAGCGACTCAAACGCAAATGTTCTATGATCGATTTAGCGCGTTTGGCAGCGGACACGTTGGTGGGGCTCAGTTTACGTTGGCAGATGGTTCAACAAGGTTCATGTCTGAAAACCTGTCTAACTCGGTATTGGTTGCTCTAGGAAGTCGGGCTGGCGGCGAAGTTGCTAGTGTCGAAGAGTAGATCGACTTGAATGCTGATGCTTGGGCAATTGAAATTCTCGATGTGGACGAGGCAAGGTCTGTTGGGATGTTTCCGGCGACTTTTGGGACTCGTCCACATTTGGGAATCACGAATAGGGTAACTTCGCGGTGACTATTCACTTTCTAGTATCATGGCTATTTAGGCTTAGAAAGCTCAGAGTATATGGACAGGACTAGATCGTCTTACCTATTGGGATGGAAAGCGGCTCTAAGTTTGGCTTGTGTTTTTTTCGGACTGAGTGCGGTAGGATGTAGTGGAGACAAATTCAAGATAGTAAGCGTTTCGGGAACGGTTTTGCTCAATGCCCAACCGCTGGATAACGTGCGAGTTGAGTTTTGGCCTGAATCGGATGGGCCGACTTCGGGGGCGATTACGGATGCAGAAGGGCATTTTGTGCTTGAGACCGTGGATGGCGCCAAGAAGGGCGCCTGTGTGGGTTCCCATCGAGTGGTGATACGAGATGTAAGTATCATTCAAGGAAAATTCTTGGGCCGTGCCGGTGAGGATGTCGATCAGCGGCAGGGGCGAAAACCTCGTACTTCCGAAAAATACACCAACCAAATGCAAACTCCTTTGTTGGTGACTGTTTCGGAGGCAGTGGATGATATGAAGATTGAAGTCGAACCATTCGGGCGGTAGATAGTTCTCTTATTTTTGATGCTTGCTGAAAGTTGGCGACATGCCCCAAGCCAATCCGTCCCTGCCGTCTGTACAGCGGATGGTATCTCTTGATCAATTCCGTGGCTACACCGTGGTTGGTATGTTGCTTGTCAATTACGTTGGGGGATTTCAAGCTTGTCCACAGGTCCTAAAGCACTCGCATGATTACTTAAGTTACGCCGACACGATAATGCCGCAGTTCCTATTTGCGGTAGGCTTTGCCATGCGGTTGAGCCTAGTGCGGAGGCGGGCCAGGGGCGGGAGCAGTGGGGTTTACTTGAGAATGGCCAGACGCTTGCTCGGCCTGATGCTTGTATCGCTTGTAGTTTACAACGTTTCGCCACGCGCTGCCAACTGGCAGGAATTAGTTGACCTGGGCTTTTGGGGGGCCGTTGTTGAGCCTCTGAAAAGACATTGGTTTCAGACGCTCATGCATATTGCAGTGACATCGCTCTGGATTTTGCCTGTCATTGAAGCGGCAGTATCCGTGCGTTTATTGTGGGCTGTACTTTCAGCCGGAAGTCATGTTTGGCTATCTTGGTGGTTCAATTTTGAATGGGTTAATACTTCTCCCAACGGGATCGATGGTGGTCCACTTGGTTTTTTGACTTGGTGCGTTCCTGCTCTACTGGGAACTTTGGCGTACGATGCTCTTGCAAATAACTCTCTCGTGCAAGTGCTGCCCAACCAAGTCTGGCGAATTCAAATAGTGTTGGCAACTGGCATCATGTTATTAGGCTATGGCTTGAGCTGTGGCACGCGGTTTTACGATATGCCAGTTGCTGAGAATCCTGCCAATACAAAACTGGCCTTATACCCGGTCTTGCCAAGTAACGAGCAGTGGCAAGCCAAATGGGATAAATCAACGAGCATCTCAGATTTTTTGGCCGAACCCCCATTTGTAAAGCCTCCAGATGAGAATCATCGAAAATGGAATTACTGGATGATCAGTCAGCGAGCGGGAACATTGTCGTACCTGGTTTTTTCAGCTGGCTTTTCGTTGTTCGTATTCCTGCTTTTTATCTTGGCCTGCGATCAGTGGAAATGGAGGCTATCGTTCTTTGACACGTTTGGTACGAACGCCTTACTGGCTTATGTTGTACATAGTATGGTTGCTTCAGCGGTCAAGCCATTCGTGCCTAGCGATTCACCCGGTTGGTATGTAACGATGTCGGTGCTTGTGTTCTTTGCAATCAATTGGTTGATAATACGATTCTTTGAAAAGCAGAATATTTATTTGCGAGTTTGATGGGTTGATTCTCAATTCTTTCGCCATTTACTGTAGGCGATCATCTCCATTTCGATGAACACTTGCATAGGCCGATGATTGCCATACCAAAACATGTCGATGGTTAAAGAAAATGCTCGCGTTCTATCGTTAGATCAATTCCGCGGTTACAGCGTAGCAGCGATGTTGGTGATCAACTTTGTTGGTGGGCTGACAATAACGCATCAGCTATTCAAGCATAACAATACGCATTTTAGTTACGCTGATTCTATTATGCCCAGCTTTATGTTGGCATGCGGTTATTCGTTTCGCTTGTCGTATCTCAAACGAATCGCACGCGAGTCGTTAGGAAAAGTACGAATTAGCTTTCTCCGTCGCGGTGGATTATTGATTCTAATTTCGGTTTTGTTTTTTGGCTTTGGCGTTGATTTTCAATCTGCCGACGAAGTAACCCTAACTTCCCTAAAGGAGTTTTGGTGTCAATTGTGGAAAGCCAACTTATGGGAGGTCCTGGCGATCATTGGGGCGGCACAGATACTTGTGCTGCCATTTATTCAGCTAACAAGCTGGCAACGCGCGGCAGTATTGGCTGGGTTTGCCATATTGCATATTTTATTGAGTTGGAGTTTCAACTATGACTTTGTCTACGGAAACACCAATTGGATGGATCATGTCTTTGGGGCTGCAGGAAAAAGATGTTGGGATGGAGGGTTCTTTGGAACCATTTCGTGGGCTGAAATAGTATTGGCTGGAACGATTGTTTGCGATGCAGTTGCTGGACAGGAGCCACGGCGTGCGGCGGGCAAGTTGCTGCTTTTGTCGTTGCCATTGATGTTGAGCGGTTACTTGATGTCTTGCTTAACAACTTTGTATGACGTAGTGCCCAGCGATTCCGTAAACTCGGTCAAGGAAATAGGAGTGCTTGATCAAGCTGAGATTGCCCAATCACCGGTACTGCCCGATTTCCAACGAGCAGCAGGTAGAGCTTGGTGGCAACTGTTAGCCGAGCCACCTTTTGTTGTTCCACCCGGATCTGACAAACGACAATCTAATTATTGGATGATGGACAAGCGTATTGTGACGCAGTCCTTCGTGGTTTTCAGTACGGGGTTTGCCGTAATGCTTTTGGCCTGTTTTGTAGTGGCCTGCGATGCATACGGCTACAAGTCCTTGCTTTTTGAAGTCTTGGGAAGCAATCCCCTAGTTGCGTTTTTAGTCCACCACATGATTGAACACAACATTCGAGCACTTGTACCCAAAGATAGTGGTCTGGTTTGGGTGTTGATATGGTTGTGCATCAGTTTTGGTTTGACCTATTACATGGTTCGATTTCTGAATGACAGGAAACTGATTCTTAGGCTTTAGGCGAGCGGCAGCAATAAATCTACCAATCCTAACCCGAAGCGCAAGCG
>JAGQOY010000201.1:0-6392 GCA_020427005.1 Planctomycetales bacterium | reverse complement strand
CAAGAATCCCTCACTTACGTTTCGGGTTGGGACGTTTATTCCTGCCGCTCGCCTCAGTCCACTTCAAGTGGATCGCCAGGTGACAGCTTGTTTGTTCGAAACATCAGTTGTTTTGGTTGGCTGGATGTGTCAATTTGTTAGTTTAGGGTGTGAGTTTGTGCGCTGGGGACGGCTCAAAATTACTCAAAAGTAGCAACAAATTCTAGGAATCCATATCGGAGGGCCTTGTGCCCTGTTTTCAAGTTTGGGACTTGCCCTAAACTGACGGAGGTGTGGTCACCCCCTTGATGCGTAGAAGGTATCCCTCAGGAGATTGCTAACCCCCCCGAGGAAATTGCTATTTGTTGCGAAAAGGTTTCGCAGCCTAAAGTCTCTGGCACGCGTAAATGAAAATATTTGGGTAGCCACTGTCAGCGCGTTATAGAACCGTAATTGTGAGAACTGAACAAAAATGAGTGAGAATTGTGATTTTGGATTGATCGGCTTGGCAGTGATGGGAGAGAACTTGGCGCTAAACGTCGAGAGCCGAGGGTACAAGATCGCGGTGTATAACCGTTCAACGGACAAAGTGGACAATTTAATAAATGGTCGTGCTCAAGGTAAGAACTTTGTTGGCTGCCATTCAATCGAAAAACTCGTGTCTTCATTGCGAAAACCAAGGTTGGTAATGACCTTGGTGAAAGCGGGGCAGGCGGTTGATGATTTGATTGAGCAACTCCTGCCCTACTTGGAGCCTGGAGATGTTATCATCGACGGGGGTAACGAGCATTACACGAACACGGAACGTCGAACAAAATATGTGGAGAGCAAGGGGTTACTTTACATTGGAACGGGGGTCTCAGGAGGCGAAGAAGGTGCACTCAAGGGGCCGAGTCTTATGCCGGGCGGAACACCAGCTGCTTGGCCCTTGATCAAGCCCATCTTTCAAGCGATCTCTGCCAAGGTGGGGCCGAATAATGACATCCCGTGCTGCGAATGGGTTGGGCCTCGTGGCGCCGGACACTACGTTAAAATGGTGCATAATGGCATCGAGTATGGTGATATGCAGTTGATTTGCGAAGCTTATCAAATCCTTAAAGAGATTGGAGGTTTGAGCAACGAAGAACTGTATGAAGTATTCGCTGAATGGAATCGTGGCGAATTGCAGAGTTACCTGATCGAGATTACTCGCGATATATTCAGTGTGCGAGATGACCAACCAAATGGTGACGGGTACCTTGTCGACAAGATCCTCGATGTCGCTGGGGCAAAGGGTACGGGCAAATGGATGAGTCAATTGGCACTGGACCTTGGCGTTCCCAGCACGTTGGTAACCACGGCTGTATATGCACGTGGTCTGTCAGCCGTTAAGGCGGCACGTGTAAGAGCTAGCAAGGTTTTGAAAGGGCCAGCGGATTCTAGTAATCCTAATTTCGCAACCGCGACGAAGACTCTGGTTGAGGACAAAGCAGGCTTCATAGAGGCCGTGCGTCAGGCACTGTACGCCTCTAAGATTTGCAGTTATGCACAAGGCTTTGTCCAGCTACAGGCAGCAAGTGCAGAGCATGAATGGGGCTTGAATTACGGTGAGTGCGCGTTGCTATGGCGCGGGGGGTGTATCATCCGAGCCCAATTCTTAGATCGCATTAAAGAAGCCTTCGATGCGGAACCCAATCTCGAAAACTTGCTGTTGTACCCGTACTTCACCAAGATTATCGAACAGTCGCAGGCCGCATGGAGAGGCGTGATACTTGCAGCGACTCACTTAGGGGTGCCTACACCTGCTTTTTCGGCTGCATTGGGCTATTACGATAGTTACCGACGGGAAAGACTGCCGGCCAATTTGCTGCAAGCTCAACGAGATTATTTTGGGGCTCACACTTACCAAAGAGTTGACCGTGAGGGAGCTTATCACTCGGAATGGTTGCAACTTCGAAAGCAACCCTAATAGTCACTCCATGCTGCCAACTATGAGCTATATTTGCGGGGCCAGGGACCAAGAATCGGCCGAGCCTAGGCCCCTGGGATACCGTTGTTAGGAATATGCGAATTTTAACGGGCGATGGCGAACACAAGATCGCCTGAAGTGATTTTCTTTAATCCGCATATACCGCACAACTGTGTTAACCCATTTTGATCTTCTGGCAAAGCATTTGCTTGTTAGATCCGAATAGCAAAGCTAGTAAACGTATGCCCTACGCGTGAACCTGGCGCGAGCACTAACAGTAAACGCAAACAAGGAGCGTTCTATGGCGCATACGATGGTTATTTTTGGAGCCAGTGGGGATCTAACCAGCAGAAAACTAATTCCAGCTCTATTTCGTTTGTTTCAACGAGGCAAGCTACCGCCGAATTCAAGAATTGTGGGAGTCTCGCGCAGCGACTTTAATTCAGAAGCCTGGCGCGAGCAATTGCGTATTTCCACTTCCGGCTTTCTAGGTGCAGATTTCGATGCACAGGCATTTAATGCATTTGCCGAACAAGTCCATTACTTCTCGTGTGACATCAATAACGCCAATGATTTTCCACCCTTAGCGGACTTTCTAGGGAAGGTAGAAGGGGGTGAAAAGGCCGATCGAGTTTACTACGTAGCCACGATGCCTCAATTGTATGAGACGACGATTGTTCAATTGGGTGCATCGGGCATGGCCTGCGATTCACAGGCAGCTCGTAGAATCGTACTTGAAAAGCCGTTTGGTACGAATCTTGAGACGGCTCGCAAGCTAAATCAAACATTACAAAAAGTCTTCCGCGAAGATCAGGTTTATCGCATCGATCATTATTTGGGTAAAGAGACAGTACAAAATATATTGGTTTTAAGATTTGCAAACTCGATATTCGAGCCGATCTGGAATCGAAATTTCATCGATCACATTCAGATTACGGTGGCTGAATCCGTAACCGTAGGTCGTCGGGCAGACTACTACGATCGTTCCGGAGTTCTGCGTGACATGTTCCAAAATCACCTTTTTCAGCTGTTAATGGTGACAGCCATGGAGTCACCGGCTCGGTTTACGGCGGACTTGGTACGAGATGAGAAAGTTAAAGTACTGAGAAGCGTCCGTGATCTGGTTGGTGGCGATTTCGCAAATTGTGGTGTGCGCGGCCAGTACGCGGGTTATCTGAAGGAAAATGGAGTCGCGGCTGAAAGCCCGACCGAGTCTTTTGCTGCCCTTAAGTTACACATCGATAACTGGCGTTGGAAAGGTGTGCCCTTTTACTTGCGAAGTGGCAAAGGATTGAGTTGTAGGACAACGCAAATTGTTGTGGAATTTAAGGAACCTCCGCATATACTCTTTGGCAAAGGGAAACAAGCAATTCCTCAAGCCAATCGGCTCGTAATCCAAATCCAGCCTGCCGAGGGCATTCAATTGCATTTTCAATCGAAAGTGCCAGATGCAGAGATGAAGATTCGACAAAGTCAGCTGGATTTTCGCTTTGACGGGACAGGTAACGAGAAATACTCGGACGCCTATCAACGACTTTTGCTGGACGCTTTGCTCGGCGATGCAAGCCTGTTTGCACGTAACGACGAAGTGGAATTGGCATGGAGAATAATCGATCCTATCATAGCTGCCTGGCGAAGCCCGGCGGCGCCTGAATTGCACACCTACCCAATTGGTGGTTGGGGCCCTGATGAATCCGGAGAGTGGATGGATTCGCAGCTGAGATCGTGGTTCGACGTTTGTCCTGTCATCTCGGGATAGGCAACTGTTCATGATAGGGTGAGCCGAAGGTTCGTTCAAAATTCGTATGCAAAGCAGTGCGCGCACGGAAGAGCTGTCTTGCACGTAGAGTGCAGTCATTGCTGGAGAAACATGGTTAGCCTGGACGACATTGTGATAACGGGAGTTGGATGCGTTACTCCCGTCGGCATAGGTGGACAGGCCTTCGCGGCAAGTCTGAAGTCAGGCATATGTGGTGTTAGACTACTGGTCTCAAGCCCCGATTTGGCGGGACCGCACTACGGTGCCATCATCGATGACTTTGATGGCAGGCAGTACATCACTCCCCGCAAAGCCGTCAAGGTAATGTGCCGTCAAGTACAAACGGCCTACGCGGCTGCCCACCTTGCATGGCAGGAAGCAGCTATTGAGCACGCCTTGGTTACACCGGAACGCATAGGTGTAATCTATGGCTCGGAAATGATGACCGGTGAGATTGACGACCTCGTCTTGGCGGTACGTAATGCTGAAAAGTTGGGTGGCGTTTCAAATCCAACTTGGGCACAGACGTTTCCACGTGACGTTGCTCCGCTCTGGATGCTAAAGCACCTTCCAAATATGCCAGCGTGCCATGTGAGTATTGCCATTGATGCTCGTGGACCTAGCAATACGATAGCACAGGAAGAGGTTAGTAGCTTAGAGGCGCTGGTGGAAGCAATTTCGGTTATTGAAAGGGAACATGCTGATGTTATGGTAGTAGGTTCGGTTGGTTGCAGAGTTAATCCTGCTCGGCTTGCTTATCGAGATTATCAGTTCTATGAGACTAGCCCTGGAAAGAGTGCCGAGTTTTGTCGGCCTTTTGACTCTCTGCATCACGGGATCGTGCCAGGCCAAGCGGCTGGAGCGATTGTTATTGAACGTCGCCGGCATGCAATCAAGCGAGGTGCAAAGATTCTGGCAACAGTATTGGCAGCGGCTGGTCGATTTGGACGGCCACTTACGAAATACGGTGGCAGTGGCCAAGCGTTGGTTGCAGCATCGCGACGAGTTCTAGAAAAGGCTGAAGTCGGTCCCGAAGACCTCTCTCATTTGGCGGCGCAAGGTTATTCGCATCCCGAACTTGATCGAACCGAATCCGAGGCAATCGAAGAATTTGCTCCGGGTGTTTGGGTAACCGCTGCGTCAAGCTATGTTGGTAGTTGCGGTGCCTCCAGCGGTATGATGAGCCTGATAGCTAGCTTATTTGCTTCACGAGAAAATTGCGTATTTCCGATATTGGGATTCGCCAAATCTGCAAATGGCTGTAACGTTCGAGTGTGCAAGCGAATCCAGCCCGCTTCGACCCCGTTGTTCATGGTGCAGAGTTTCTCGCAAACCGGACATGCAGCGGCAGCCATCATTCAAAGCAGCTGAAACGAATCTGAGGCCTTTGCTCTGGTAAGGTTAAGGATGTTGAACTCCCATGGTGAATCATCGGAGAAGCGGGAAGCTTCTCAGCCCCCAGATTGGTTGAAGACAATCAGTTCGGATCAGCAGGCTTGCTCGTATCTACCCAATGAAATCGCCTGCCTCCCATTTTCTTATTCTGCTGAGACTGTGACTGGAGAGCGACTCGACTGGCTGTTGGCCGCCGGCTACCGACGGTCGGGTGCCTATTTTTATCGGACTATGTGCCCAGTATGTTCAGAGTGCGTTCCATTGCGAATTTCAGTTAGCAATTTTCATCCGAACCGATCACAAAAGCGGGCAAAAGTCAAAGGCGAGCGGCTATTGAAAACCGCACTCTCAGTGCCTTCCGTCGATACAAAAAGGATCTCATTATTTAACCGTCACCGTCAGCAACGCGGTATGGCACAGTCCGAACGCGATATAACAGAAGAGGAATATCGCGATTTTCTCATGCAGAGCCCTTGTGAAACGTGGGAATTCTCTTTTTCGTATGGCGGGCAACTGGTGGGAGCTTCGATCACGGACGTGGGAAGTGAGAGTTTGTCGGCAGTCTACTGTTACTTTGATCCTGATTACGAATGGTTGAGTTTGGGAACTTACTCAATCCTGATGCAAGTCCAAATCGCGCAACAGGCTGGCTTTAGGTGGCTATATTTGGGCTACTATGTCAAAGACAATTCGCATCTATCCTACAAAGCAAATTTTGGTCCCCATCAACGCTTGCTTAGCGGAAACTGGCGAGACTATGTTCGTGGACCATAGAGATACGTCGCTTAGAAAACGCCAAGTTAGGGAGCGCGGGCAACCCAAGTTCCGGTGCACCGATGCGGCCGAAGCAATGTGGCATCTGTGGTTTGGACGTATAATCAATATTCCAATGAAAGGTTGTCAAGCCGCACGGTCTTCAACCCGCCCGATTCATCAGGAATTCGCGGACTAGCATTCGATTCATCATTGGATGTAGCTAGCGGAATTGAGAGGGAGTCGTTCGAAGTCGATTTTGGATTCAGATTCGAGCATGGCAACCAGATTTCGAATTCGGTTCCTATGCCTTCGGCCGAACGGACCGCAATGCGACCACAGTGGCCACTGACGATTGCGGTGTGACAGTAGGAAAGTCCTTGGCCGGTTCCAGCGCCTACTGCTTTGGTGGTAAAGAAGGGGTCGAAAATTCTTTCCTTAGTCTTTTCTGTCATTCCGCACCCGTTGTCTCGAATCTGGATGATCACACCCCCCTCAGCTTTGCAGGTCGTAAGCCAAATGATTCCAGCTTGCTGGTCTCCATAACGTTGTTCAATA
>JAGQOY010000200.1 GCA_020427005.1 Planctomycetales bacterium | reverse complement strand
AAAAAGTAACCCGAAGCGTCAGTGAGGGAATGTGCTCAGCCCCTTGCAGACGCTTCGGGTTACTAATCGTCCACAAGATTTTGCAAATCGACTTTTTCATCGCCCTGCTAGAGGTTGACTGGGAATTTGAGACTTGCCTAGTGGTTCGATCGTGCGGGTTGGTTTGTCAATTCCGGAGTGAACTAGAGGGAAATCGATGCTTATTCAAATCATGAAATACCTGTTGGCAGTAATTTTGGTTATGACCGGCTTCCGTAGCTCCCAAGCCCAAACTTTGGGGGCAGATACTGATTATTCATCGGGCGAGTGGACTCAAATGTTTGATGGAAAGTCTCTTTCTGGATGGAAGGTTAGCAAAGAGAATCCTGAAAGCTGGCAAGTAGAAGACGGAATGTTAGTTACCAAGGGGCCCCGTGCACACCTGTTTTACATTGCCGACAAGCAGCCGTATAAAGACTTTCATTTCACGTGTGAAGTCAAAACAACGCCTGGCAGTAACGCAGGAATCTATTTTCATACTCGATACCAAGAAGAAGGTTGGCCAAAATTTGGTTATGAATGCCAGGTCAACGTATCCCATACAGACGTCAAAAAATCGAGCAGTTTGTATGACATCCAAAATGTGGCCGATCCCGGTCTAAAAGACAATGAGTGGTACACACAGGAGATCGTTGTCCAAGCCAATAGGATTCAGTTGAAAGTAAACGGAAGAACACTAGTTGATTACGAGCAGCCTGTGAACCAACCAGCTTTCTCGGAAAAATTTGAACGGAGACTAGGCGAAGGCACGATTGCCCTTCAAGCCCATGACCCCGATAGCGTTGTCTATTTCCGCAATCTAAGGATCAAACGCCTTTAGGAACAATTTGCTTGGAGTGGCAGTAGACGGTTTATGAGTCGCCCAATAATTGGAGTCCGCATTGATGCAAGTAGGAAAGGCTTCCAGCCAGACTTTTGGCTGACAGGCTGGAAGCCTATCCCACTGAAATCGTGTCAGTAATTGTTGAGCGACTTCTTAGGTGCTCGAAGGTCACCCAGGGGATGGTTTTTTTGGCATCAACCCGAGGTAGTATTGGCAGCGAGAATAAGCACCAGCTTCCCTTTTTCAATAAACTTCAAGAAACTCAGGCTGAAGTCAGGTCGAAGCATACCCGACTATCGTACAGAATTAGTTAAGACTTTAGTGGTGCGAACTCGTTTCGAACATAAGTGATTTGGAAAGCAGCGCAGGTGATTCGATTTTCGGCGGGTGGGTACTTACAAATATCTATTCATGCCCTAATTTCCTGGGCCATTTTGGTAGCCCATGTTGCCAACGTGCGTGCACAAGCCGATATCGAATCGCGCTTGGAAGGGGAGCATTCTGCTGCATGGGATATAGGTCTTGGTTTAGCAGGATTTTGGAAGCTGGGGCATATCACTTCCATTCAGTTCAATATTCCAAAAGAATTACAGGACTCAACCGCTACAGTGGGGGTGGAGTCGATAGATGGCGATGGAGTTGGAATCATTTATCGTCAAGCTGTCATGGATGCTGCGCAAAGAGTTCGCATCCCGATTCGTATCGGTCGCCAGAGTACATTGCTGAAAATCGCCTTGTTGGACTCACAGAGCCATGTCCTCCGACAAATTGAAATCGATTCGATGTCCGTGGCGCGAAGTTTGCCTTCAACTCAGCCATTTGCGCTATGCGTAGGAAGCGGGATGGGCCTGCAACAGCTGGTACGCGTCAGTGCGGATGGGGAAACGAGTTCATTCACTAATGCTGTCGTCAAAGAGGCGTCGGAACTGCCCACGACCTGGTCGGAGTATACGTCATGCGAACTGGTAGTTTTATCGACGGCCAATATGGACCTGATTCAAGATGTTAGCCCGGCTCAGTGGGAAGCTTTGAATACGTGGGTGCGTCGTGGGGGAATATGTGTCATATCGATTGCGCCAAATGCCAAAGATGAGCTCAATGGCGTTGCAGCTCTTAAAGCATTGCTACCTGGTGAACTGAAAGAGTCTGGCCGGGTGATCAATCCTGGATCGCTCGAGTCGTTTGTGGCGACGGACGATCCGCTGGATGTTTTTGATTTGACGCACCTAGAACTCAATCGGGGCCAAACAGTACTTTCGCTGCCAGATTCCTTCAACAGAAGTACGCCTTGGTGGGTGCGCTACTCGCATGGACTCGGTGTTATCCAATGCATAGGAAGTGATTTGGATGCTACGGCATTCGCTTCGTGGGATGATCGCCAATTACTTTGGGAGCGGATCATTACTCCTTACTTAGACCGAAACCAAGCGGACGGTAAGAACATCGAGGTTCAAGTAGGTGAAAGTTCCTACTTGGGTTACGACGATATGGTTGGACAGTTGCGAGCGACTCTCGATGTCTTTCCCGGAGTTGAAGTGCTGTCATTTGGAAAGATTAGTGCCATACTTGTCTGCATTTTGCTGCTGGTGGGTCCATTTGATTATTGGTTGAGCGTCAAGCGTCTTGGTCGTCCCCATTTGAGCTGGTATTTTTCAGGAATTGCTCTGACAGGAATTAGCTTTGCTTTGGTGGCTTACTACTATGCCATTCGACCCGATGAAGTGCATGTCAATAGCGTGCAGGTGATGGATATCGACCTTAAATCTGGCGATGTTTCGGGAAATCTTTGGTCCCACGTGTATAGCGCTGCGGCCCGAAAGGTGGACCTAGAGGCCATTCTCAATTCCCAGCAACGTCCTATTTCATTGGATTGGCAGGGATTGCCCGGCAGGGGGCTGGGCGGGCTTTTGTCCCAATTGAATACCGACCGTGGCATGCCAAGTTACGTTTCTGAACTTGGGCCGGATGGAAGTAGTCGACTTTCGCAGGTTGGCATATCAGCGGCGGGCACTAAGTGTGTGTATGCAACGTGGCGTGATTTCATGGATCCAATGCAATTGCCTGACTTGCGTGAGATTCCAGGAGTAGACCAATTGGAGGGAGAGTTGGTTAATCCACTCGACGTAGAGTTGGAAGAAGCCATGCTGTTCTACCACAATTGGTTTTACAGTTTGCCGAGCCGGATCCTACCCAAACAGACTGTGCCTGTTTCCTTTGATACGATACCTAAAGATCTGCCACGTAGATTAAACGGCAGACGCACGCTCGGGACAAGCGAGGCAAGTATTCAGTGGAATCCTGGCGCTCGCGATCAACTGGATCGATTGTTGGAAATCATGATGTTTTACCATGCAGCTTCGGGTCGGAGTTATACGAAACTGGCTAACCGGTTCCAGCCACAAGTTGACCGTAGTCATCTGATTGCCTTGGATCGAGCAGTTTTGGTAGCTAAGATTAGTCGACCTCCGGTGCAATTGAAGGTTACAGGGACGGCAGAAGATCTGAAAGTGATTCAAGACATAGATCGTGTCTGGTGCCGACTGTCCTTCCCTGTTCAGCAGAACAAGCAAGACTAGGACTGGCCAAGAACGGGACGGATTTTTAGGTGTTTTCGATTCCCCCGACGTCGATTTAAAGTGCAAGGTTGATGCCAAGTGATTCAGACTGTTAATTTGACTAAAAAATATGGTGACATGTATGCCATTCACCATATCAACCTCGACTTGGAAGAAGGTGACTTGTTTGGATTTATTGGTCCCAACGGCGCTGGTAAGACCACGACCATGCGAATTATTGCCACGTTACTTACGCCCACATACGGCGAAGCATACGTGTGTGGTAATTCGATCTATAACGATCCGAAGGAGATACGACGTTTAGTTGGATACATGCCAGATTTCTTCGGCGTGTATGACGACATGACGGTGATAGAATATCTCGAGTTTTTTGCGGCAGCATATCGCATTCAGGGATCTGCCCGGCGCAAACGGTGCGATGAAATGCTTGAGATTGTGGATCTGGATTTCAAACGGGACGCTTATGCAAATACACTGTCCCGTGGTCAAACTCAGCGCTTAGGTCTGGCAAGAGTATTGCTGCATGATCCGCAAGTATTATTGCTCGATGAACCATTGAGTGGCCTTGACCCACGTGCTCGAATCGAAATGCGAAATTTGCTGCGCAAACTTGGGCACATGGGCAAGACGATTATTGTCAGTAGTCACATTCTGCCGGAATTAGCTGACATATGCAATAAAGTTGGGATCATCAATCGCGGGGAAATGAAGATCAACGCCGCAATTACCGACCTGATTAAAATGGTACGACCACAGATAATCGTGCAAGTTCAACTTGCCAACGAACAAGATCTAGATGCGGCAGCTCGAATTTTGGAGGTTGAATCCGTCGTGGAAACGGTCTCCGAAGTTCACGGTGGGTTGGAGGTTACATTGCACGAAGGCATTGAAGAGTACAGTGACTTGGCAACGCGACTGGTGGAAGCAGGTCTGAAAATCAAACGCTTTACTGAAAAAGAAACCAACTTGGAGTCCGCCTTCATGGCGCTTACGAAGGGTTCTGGAACCAAAATTTGAGCAAGCCGTGGGTAACGCTCATGTGTAAAGGGATGATGGCTACGGGCAATGTAACAGAGAATATCGCCCATTTTGAATCTTTGGTATTGTTACAGGGCATTCTCGATTTGCTAGACTGTTAGGCTATCTTTCAAAACGATGTCGACAGCGGGAGCCTGAATATGAAATCTCAGCACCTCGGATTGTGTTCCTTGCTATGGATATTGTGCACGGCAGTTGGTTGTGGACCACCCGAGTTTTGCCGGGTTGAAGGCATAGTGACGCACAAGGGAAAACCTGTGCCTTTCTTGCAAATCAGTTTTTCACCCGTGGATCCGGAACTAGTAAGACCGCCCCTAGGTTTTTCTGATAAAGAGGGCAAATTTCAGATGAGAACGGCCCGCACTGAAGGGGTCAAACGAGGCGAATATCACATTTTTGTCGACGATCCAGAGCGAGTCGGGGGTGGTCGGACAAGCACGGAGCCAGATTACTTGTATGTGATTGATCGCTATTCAGCGGAGAATACAGATATCACCGTTGATTTCCAGAATCATCAGGACAACTTTGAATTGAAGCTCGATTAAACGGTGACGTCAAGGATTGACCACTTCCAATCGTATCTCGTCAAACGAGGCAGTGCCTGTAGCGCCAAAGAGACCGACGGCGACGATGGCTTCCCGCGATCCCTCAGGAACTCGAAAAATACGGCTCTCCGTCTTCCAATCGTGAGTACCGCGAAATGGTCCTAACCATTGGATGTCCAACATTCCGCGTTGATCGTCAAAAAAGCGAACCGAAACAGCAGGCAATTCAAAACGGTCGAGGCCTTGTCGAACGTCTGTGACTTTGCATGCGGCGGTTACGCGAATCTTCTTGACATGTCGACCATCGATGGCCAGTCCTTGCAAGAGATTTGTAGGACGTCCAGGTTTATCATTGTCGAATTGGACATAATGTGCTCGATTGCTGGTTTCCTGCCAACTTAACCCACGCTGATAGTACCATCCCGGCATGTGACCACTGGGCAATGGAGGCTCTTCAAAGTCTCCGTTGACGAAGTTGGGTTTGGCAGGATCCGCTATCACCTTTCGTTGATCTTCAGCGGTTCCCGTCATCGGTACAAACAGGGTAGGCCTCAGGGCTTCGCGCTCCAGGTTGCCATCCTTTTTTCTCATCAGATACAACATCTGCTGATAACGTTCGCCGACCGGGACAACTATTAGTCCACCTTCAACAAGTTGATCGATGAGCGGTTGGGGAACTTCCTCAGGTGAGCAAGTAACAATGATTCGATCAAATGGTGCATGCTCTTGCCAGCCCTGAAATCCATCGCCAACCTTTGTAAAGACATTCTTGTATCCAAGTTCGTCGAGCACCTTGCGAGCTTGTTTGCCTAGTTCCGGTACGATTTCAATGGAATATACTTCCTTAACCAAGGGGCTAAGCACGGCGGCCTGGTAGCCGCTTCCAGTTCCTATTTCCAATACTCGATGGTCAGCATGAACATCCAATTCCTGCGTCATGATTGCCACGATATATGGACTGCTAATTGTCTGCGATGCTCCGATCGGTAATGAGCGATCATAGTAGGCTTCGGGGCGTTGGTTTAACGGTACAAACTCATGTCGCGGAGTATTTCGGATGGAGTCCAGTACTCGCTTATCAGTAATTCCTCCCGGAATGAGGACGTCCTCAATGAGCTGTTCTCTGACCTGTTCATAGTTAATAAAAGGAGGTAATCCCACTTGGGCCTCGATATTCGATGTTTGAACTGCGAGTAGCGCAATGAACAATAAGCGAGTCAAAAGACTACCCATCCAAGGCGGCATTTCGTAGCTCCAAAGTGAAGATAGGAAGAAGTTGTTTTTGCAGAAAATGTTCCGACCGCTCACACTTTCGGATTCTCCCCACAACGGGCAGAGGTAGATTGTGACGCTGCGTTATCGACAAGATTCGATGTGAGGGCTATTCAGCCCATGGCCTATCATACATAGCGTCGCACAACGTGTAGCGCTCAATTCTACCGATTTTTTGACACCGCTCAGTTTCTGTCACCACAATCGGGCTCTCTGAGCTTGGAGGAGCTTAGTCGAAAAACGCCAGGTGGATCGTGTGGGCGATTCCTTTTTCGAGCTTGGCGCCAAGTGGATAGGGCTAGGACTTCCATGCGATGGGCTCTTGGTGGCGAAAAAGCTCCAATAGCTAGCAAAGATCCTGTGGATCAAAAAACGATTAAGCGGTCAAAGCGGTCTCTTCGTTACAACCTGAATACAAGGCATTACCAGACGTTGGAAGTGTTTGTTGTTTGACTACCAGGACGTCAACCGAAAATTATAAGCGACACTGGGCAAGGCCAAGGATGGACCAAATGCCCTGCAGATTTGGCAGAGGTGCTCACTAGCAGCACTTACTTCTCAAACAAGCGGATGGATTCGCAATGAAAATACGAGCTTGGACATGGCTATTGTTGGGAACAGCAATCAATCCTCTGATTGTCAATGTTTCGGACCTTTCTGCTGGCGAGCGTCCTACGCTGAATGTCACCCGGGATCCGCGACCAGACATACTACCGCACCCTATCTATGACTCGTATGTTGAGTACCGCCGGGCTTACAACCGCCCGCGTTTTTGGAGCGGTTGGATTGCCTATAAAATTGAGCCGACCAGTCAAGAAGCGATGGTGTGGTGCGAGAACTACCGCGAGGGTAGGTACGAGAAGAAGCACATGCCACCCGTGTACAAGCGATACTTTGCGCCCAAGCCCTGGGAGGTCTTGCCCATCGGACCTCGACCTGACTTTCCGGCTGAAGATAACCTGCCTGAATTGCAAGCTGCTGACGGGGCACCATTGCAGTTCGCAACTTCACTTCAAATAGCCGACGAGCAGTCCATTAGGAATTACCAGAGCCAGTGAGGGTTTCAAAAGCTGTTCCCTCTACGAGGTTGCTAATACCAGTTCACGTCACCTTTGGGAGTTAGTCCCAATCCGTCGGCAAGGGCATTGATGCTGAATCCAAGAATTCCAAGGTCACTGCTAACGGCTAAAAACTGCAACCCTTGCACGATTCGTTGCTGGGCTTGAGCTAGTGAGGTCACATGTACGCCGCAAGGTTTTCCCTTGTCTCGCGTGACGCTTATCATTTCGGAAACGATTTGTTCAATTTGCTGTGGGGTGGGATATTCATCTTTTTCATCTCGCAAGGCGATCTTCAATGCGGCGGGTCGAATTATGATCGCATCGCAGCCGTTAAGCGTACAAATTTCGCCTGCCGAACGGATAGCCGACGGAGACTCAAGTACAAATACAACTAAGATTTGATCATTTACTGATTGAAAATACTCTTCGACTGTGCATTCGAAATTGAGATTAGCACCGCCACTAAGAATGTCTCGATTCCCCTTGGGTGGAAACTTACTGGCCGCCAACAACTCGTGGGCTTCGTCCAAACTGTGGACGTGGGCGATAATGCCGAAAGCGCCAATGGACAATGCTTGCTGAATGGCGTGTGCATTGGCCCGGGGGAAATAGGCTAATGGTATTGCGCCGGAAGCTGCTACGGTCATGTAGTTTTCGGCTGCAACGCGATAATCCAATCTCGAGTGATCAACGGCCAGCCAATCAAAACCACTGTTAGCCAACAAACGCGTGGTTTCTGAATTGCCAATTGTTAGCATTGTTCCAACGGTCGGTTGGCCGCGTCGTAATTTCTGTTTTACCCGATTCGTGCGCATTGCATGTCATATGTGAAAGGACCGTTGCCGCGACCACTTCTCAATCACAACGAGTGAATCCGAGATAAACATGGGGACGCGACGCTTGGTAAGGCAAGCAAGATGTATCGCGGACTCTGGTCTGGATATTTCAGCACCCATCGCGTTACGATTTGGCTAGCTTCCTTAGGATATCGATTCCTCGCTCGATCGTGCTATTGGGTGCAGCAAAAGAAATTCGAAAGTGAGAATCTTTTCTACTAAAAATTCCACCTGGGATCATAAGTAACTCATGTTCAATGGCTTTCGTAACGAACTCGGTGCCAGTACCGAATGGGGACTTCGGAAAAAGATAAAAGGCACCACCGGGTTTTGAGAATTCATAAAGATCTTGTAAGCCATTCACAATTAAGTCCCGTTTCTCACGATAATCACGGCAATAGGACGCCATGTCGACATCCAGTGCAGCTAGCCCTGCCCATTGCGCAGGTTGAGGCGCACAGACAAACGAAAACTGCTGCAATTTGATCATTGTCTGGATCACATCTTTGGGGCCGTGTACCCAGCCGATGCGCCAACCCGTCATGGCGTGGCTTTTCGAAAAGCCATCGATCACGATCGTGTCTGGGTTGTAATCGGCAGGAGAATGAAGAATGCCGTCAAATACAAATTGACTGTAGATCTCGTCGGAAATAAGGGCCACATTGTGGCTAGCTGCCAATTCAGCTAAGGCTTTGACTTCTGCCTGACTACTGGTTACTCCGGTAGGGTTTGCGGGAGAATTAAATAGGATCAGTTTTGTCCGCGATGAAATCGCAGCTTCGACCTTTGAGACATCGATGCGAAAATCTGGGTACGTGTCGATGATCACGGGTATACCACCGACCAATTTGACCAAGGGTGGGTACATAACAAAATACGGATCAAAGATAATGACTTCATCACCTGGGTTTACTAGGCTCAGCATCGTGAGAACCAAGCCACCGCTAGTTCCCGAAGCGATAAAAACATCGCGGTTTGAGTGCTCATAACGACTAGCGATGTTATGCCTGAGTTTTTCAAGCAAGGGTGCAATCCCTTGAGACGGTGAGTATGCATTCTTGCCGTCAGTGATCGCTTGAATGCACGCTTCCTTGACCGAGTTAGGCACGTCAAAATCAGGCTGTCCAATGCTGAAGTTGACGGGGTTTTTGAGCCTGGCGGCCAAGTCAAAAACTTTGCGAATACCACTGCTATCAAAAGTCTTGCTGCGATCAGCGATCCAGGATTTGGGGTCGGACATGGTTGGGCCTGTTTCAATAATTGAAATACTTAGAAGAGTACAATCGTCTGAGCGCAGTTCGTCAAGGGCGCAGCCGGGGTTCGTCAGGCGCCACGCCGGTTCGTCAAAGGCAGTCCTATCCTTAGATTTGCCCGTGTTAGGGCTTTCATCAGAGAACCGATGCGATATTTTTCGAGCAAGTTCCCAAGTAGGCTGGGCTACTGCGCAGTGCTCCGCGTGCCATTGGGTGAGGCCCCGATGCGAATTCCGTTCGGAAGTGGTCGAGCTGCCGTTAGGAATCCCTCTTCAAACAATTGGGATTTCAAGACTCGGAATTCAGCAAACGAATCGGGATAAACCCAGACGGTAATGACCGTTTCAGCTGGGTCGCGCCCAGCCAGCTCCAAACGCAAGCGACCTGTACTGCTCAGAGTTTCAGCGACAGTTTCAGTAGGCGCTTGAACAGATTCGATTTCGAATCGTTCCAACTCGAATCCACCAGGAATAGCCTGCATCCGATAACGCATTAAGAACCCGCCGATAGGTCCCAATGTCTCTTCCATGGCAGGCCTAGATTGGTGTCGCGAGGCCGCCAGGGGAACGTGCTGTTTAAGTGATTCAACCAACCTATCCCAGGGGATGACCGTCACTTGTCCAGCTTGTAGTCTCACGTGCATTTCACGACTGAATACCGTTTTGGCCATGGGTGTAGGTAAATGTTCCAGAATCACTTGCGGACGGGGGTGGGCTTCGTCAGCTGCCAACTTTTCCTGAGCTTCAGAGATCTGACGACGTAGGTCACCTAGCATCTGTTGTCCAATTACCTTTTGGCGCGTCTCATCGGTTACCTCCTGCATGGCTTGCTGGACAGATTCTCTTGTCAATGCGACTTCCTGAAGCAGGGCGTCTCTTTCGGCTTTCCGATAAGTAGCTTCCATCACATATTGGTGAATCCGGAGTTGCTGCTCTTGCAATGACTGTTGTCTGGCATTTGCCTCACGGGCGGGTTCATCCAGGATGCCTGTGTCGACGGAGTCTGCCAGTTGTCTACTGTATTGGTCGGCCGCTGTCTTGGTTCCGGCTCCGATAACGACTACGAGAATAATCAGGATTCCCACTAGGTTGGCGGTGGTATCTAGGAACGCATCTTCGCCAACAGTTAAGTCTTGGTCGCGTCTACGTGTCACTAGATGGGTCCTGTCAACAAACGGAATGCGTTACTGCTTTACACGAACTTCTAGACCGCTACCGTCGAGGAGTTGCTTCAGTTGTTCGAAACGCCATAGGGCTTTGGGATCAACTTCGACTACAAGCACAGGCTTCCAAAAACCACCAGCCACTGCCAGGCCCCAACTTTGCACTCTTTGAGCCACGACGTCCGCTAGACGCGTCGCACGTTGAACTGGCGCCAGTTCATACGGAATAGTAACAACAGGTTGATTGCTACCGGCGTCGGGTAAGACCAGCCAGCCGTCGATGGTGCAACGAAGTTTAATTGGTCGCACTACGGTTGTTTGCGTCGGAGTGCCGTTCGACCATGCCCAGTTTTTGCCTTCCGTATGAGCGACTGGTCGCGAAGATTCGAGTGGTCTTGAGGCAAAGTCTTGGCTTAATGAAATTTGTGGTGAGGTGTTCTCGACAGACGCACTTGTAGTCGAGAGTTGGCTAGCCGCCGAGGGATCTTGAGGGCTGGCAGCAAGCATACTTGCGGCCGAATTGCCCGCACCGCCATTGGCATCCGAAGAATTTCCAGTTCTGCTGGCTGTTCCACCCGCAGTTGTCTGACTGGACGGGACATCCGTTGAATGGAAATCGCTTGATGCCTGGGCAAAATTGCTCCCTGCGCTCCCTCCATTGGCCAATGGGCCGTTGCCTGGCGGGTCTCCAATAGACTGGTTTATTGGTTTTCCTGTCGTACTTGGATCATTCAAGTAAGAGGCCGTTGATGCGTCATACGTAGCATTCAAATTGGAACTAGGGAAATCTGACGACGAAGCATTCAATGGTTGGCTAGAGAAACCGACCATTGATTCTCGTTTGGCCGAAGGCGAAAACGGAAAATTGGTCTCAGTGGTAGCTCCACTGGTTTGAACGCCGCTACGTGTGCCCGGAGGCAAGTTGGGGTTGTATGCCAGATTGGATGCGGTGAGTTGGTCTGTATTGCCATTCGACATCGATGCTGGCTTAACACTTGGGCCATCTATCCAGGATTCATCAAAGCCATTTGCTGGGGAGGCAATTAGTTCATTCGAACCTTCTTGCCCGACGAATTGGCGGTACCGACGTGGCATCGCCATGACGAGAGCCGCCTGACGTTCTCGCGCAAGGACTAGGGCTTGTATAAGCTTGTCCTTGAGGCCAATTTCGCTTTCTGGATAAACCAGATCCATGTTGTCAGTAACTAATTCATATCCGAACTGATCATCCCATCCAGTCATCGCTGCGCGAGCCAGGGTGTAAGACTTGATCCCCTCAGGTCGAACGACGAGTAACGGATAGGCTGTGCTGTTTACAGCCCCATTAGCAGGAGCGTACGCACTGCGAACCGTTCGCAGGGCAGCATCTAAAGGGTTGCCAGGCCCGTAGGGTGGCTGTAAGTCGGCTAACGGTATCGGAACACCTTCTGGTTGTAGTATCAAGCCATCAGCAATGCATTCCAAGTAGATGGGTCTTCGATGAGTGCCGTTCGGACCGTCGTAGGGAATAATGGCGAATATGGGCTTGTCTCCATTAGCCTTTTCAAGCGATTGCTTGTTTTCCAAATCATGGAATGCATCCGCCAGCTGTTTTTCAAGTTCTGATAACTCGACCTGCTGTGCCGACAGATTCTGTTCTTCATCTTCGCTCTGCTCCTTTAGGAGTTGGGCGGTTTCGTGAAGGTTCTCGAGTTCTTTTAATAACTCTTGCGTGTGGTTTTCCAAGTGCTGCAAACCAAGTCTCTTTTTTTCCAATTCAATCTGACCTTCGTACAGTTGCTTGGATAGAGACTCGGCTGCCAATTCCAGCAGACTTTGAGCCTCACTGACTTGTTGTTGCTGTTGTTCGGCAGCTTGTTTGCTGGTATTGGTGGCGATGGATACGAGCAACATCAAGATGAGTACTAATGCACCCATCGTGCACAGCAGGACTGCAAGAAATGGGAACAAGGTAGGGGAAGTTGTTTCACGCCGTAACCGCGCGCTGCTCACGCCGCTTTCCTTTCCTCGTCAGCCGACGTGTCCGTTGAAACGGCTGTTGA
>JAGQOY010000199.1 GCA_020427005.1 Planctomycetales bacterium | reverse complement strand
AAGCGTAAGCGAGGGACCGAACAAGAATCCCTCACTTACGTTTCGGGTTGGGACGTTTATTCCTGCCGCTCGCCTTAGAGAGAGTTGATCAGCAAGAGTAAATCGAGCCTTCAAGCAACTTTCCCGCCGTTGCCATTCTACGCAACTGATCCGTCGTTTGATTACGAATCAAAGACAAAATTCAAAATTCTACGACAGCGACTGGAATTCTTTGCCAATAGCCCCATCGCGGAGGCAGGTCATGGAGGCAAAACGAATGGTACGTCCCAGATCAGCCTCGCAGGCCTTTGGCTAGACCTGCCATGGAGCTCGATATCGAAGTCCCAAATTGACAATTTTGGAGAGCAAATCTTCAAAGCCGATACCATCGCGTTCCGCCGATTCGGCGAAATCCTCGCCATATGCTAGGTTTGGATTTGCATTAGCCTCAAGTACATAGATTCGTCCGTCCCCACGCATCCTAAGGTCCATACGAGCGTAGCCGCTAAGATCTAGTGCTTTATACACTTTCTTGCACAACCGTTTGATTTGTCGCTCAATTGCTGGCTCCAATCCAACAGCTTGGTCTGTAACAACCCCCAGATGCTCCTGATATTTGCGGTC
This sequence comes from Planctomycetales bacterium, assembly GCA_020427005.1. Classification (GTDB taxonomy): domain Bacteria; phylum Planctomycetota; class Planctomycetia; order Pirellulales; family Pirellulaceae; genus Aureliella. The sequence goes on along the minus strand of JAGQOY010000199.1, from coordinate 12,146 downwards.
CCACTTTACCTTGCGAGTGGCAATGATCGGAATATCGCTTTTGGTAAACTTCAACTCCCAAATTGGCAGTGTCTGCAGGCGATCGTTCCCTAGCACTCCGACATAGAACTCTCTGCCTTGGATGAACTCTTCTGCCAGTGCATCGGCACGAGTGTGCTCGTGAATGAAGGCCACTCGCTCCTGCAATTCCTGATCGTCCTGAACGACTGAAGACTGAGAAATCCCGAGAGAGGCATCATCAATCACGCTTTTTACAAAGATAGGAAATTGAAGTTTGCGTGGTCGAACAACCTTTCGACTCAACGGAAAAACTGCAAAATTTGGAGAGGGAATGCGATGGAAGCTCAGAATTTTCTTGCTCAGCGCTTTATCTTTGGAAAGCAATAACCCACGAGGATTACACCCCGTGTAAGGCTGGCGCATGAGCTCCAAGTAACTCACGATGGCATTATCGTAAGTTACAACACCGTGGAACTCCTCGAGCAAGTTGAAAGCCAAATGCGGTTTCGAGCTGACAATGGCTTCCCGAATGGGTGTGAGGTCATCGCTGACTCCCAACACATCGACTTTGTGCCCCATCTCGCGAAGCGTCGTGATCACGTCAAATTCAGTTTTCCATTCGTCAATTTCCTTGTCGCTGCGCCCCTCCATACTCTCCGGCGGCACAAGATTTTCATTTACAAGAGCGATAATTCGTAGAGATCTCATAGTGCGACTCGATGATGACCTTCATGGAGAAAATTCATCGTCTGCACAGTCAACAAGATCATCAAGTCTTGCTTAGTGATTTCTTCACTTGCTGATAATCGTAATTTCAATTCGCGACAACGTTCTATCATCTCTGAGAGTACTTGATCAATCGTATACTGGTATTCGCCTGTCCACTTGGATACGCTCTTTCGCAGTTCAGTACGGGCTCGACGCAAAAAAGCCGCTGCCAGTGGCCGCCTAGCGTCCTCAGGCCTGTCGGAAAAAAGCCGACGTAAATCTCGATCGTAGAAGCTCGGATATTCGACACCGTAGTGCTCGCGTTTCTTGAAATAGTGCTCACGCAACGTACGCCGAATAGTGCGCAACGGATCCACATATGCTCGAGAAGTGACAACCGGCTTGCAACTCTTTATTTCCCCTAATTCTCGATCTACGTACTCCAACTTCTTTAAGGCAGGCCAGTCCCGGTATTGAATCCGCCATCGACTGCGTGGACGCAACCAGACAGCAAATGTCTCCGCAAAATCTTCTACTGGATGCGACTGCGCGTACCACATATCCAGGTGCAGGACAAAATTCCGACTGTAGGGCTTGGGACGATAGAAGTCTGGATAAGGCACCGAAACGCGTCCAAACATCTCCCGGTAACTCTTTCGCCTACGTAAACGAAAGGCGGTATCAATTGCATGCCCCGCTTCATGCCGCAGAATCTTCATGCACCAGTCCTGCGTTCCACCTTCGGCCTCAAGCATCATCTTGCGCTCCAAACGCATGAGTCTCGGGTGGGCTAAGTAGAAGGGTATGGCAATTCCTGGCACCCCATCGGGAGAAAACCACTCATCGGAAAGCCAACAATGAGGGCGAAAGAATATCCCCCGCTCGGCAAGTTCAAAATAGAGCTGCTCAATTCTCGGCTCGACGCTAGAGCCCGCAAGCGTTAGCCCCAAATCACACATACGCATATTGAGCAGTTCATCATCGGTCAGAAAATTCAGGTCGACTTGTTTACGACCTGGGCTTTTTCTGGCGGTTCCCGGGTGCTGCTTCGTCACGCGATGCGGATCCTTTTTCGTCGGTCCAAAATCCTCTGCCGAACAAGAATAGCCCATATTTCACGAGGTCCAACATACCATTGACCGAGAAATACGAAAATCGCCAATGATTTACCTGAGAAACTTGGCCTCCATGCAATAACCAAACGTTTCATTGCCCGCTGCAAGTTGATTGCTCTATCAAACGATTGCATGGCGAGAGACTCTGTGTTCCAACACAGCCGGTCGTTGCAATTCGCCCTTGGCAACCGCATCCCCCCTCGATGCAGAGTCCAATTAGCGATAAATTTTTAACGACTTTAGTTAAAAACGCGTTTCGAAAGCAAGCCCACCTATGAAAGCAATTGCCGTCCGACCAGGCCAACCGGGTAGCGTCCATTTGCGAGACATCCCAACCCCAAGCCTCAATTCTGCCGGTACCAAAGGGATCCGCGTCAAAGTTCTCAAGGTAGGTGTAGATGCAACTGATCGTGAAATCAACGACGCGCTTTACGGTAATTCTCCGCCCGGAGATGACTATCTAGTATTGGGGCACGAGTGCTTTGGGAAGGTGCTTGAGGTAGGCCCCGACGTTCGTTTGGTAAAACCAGGCGACTACGTCACCGCCACAGTTCGCCGCCCTGGTGGATCGATTTATGACAAAATCGGCACTTACGACATGACAAGTGAGGAGACTTACTACGAACGCGGCATCAATTTGTTGCACGGCTATTTGACAGAAGAATTCGTTGACACAGAGGACTATATCGTTCGTGTACCGGACGGACTCAAGCATCTGCACGTGTTAATGGAACCGATGAGCTGCGCTGCGAAGGCCATTCAACAGGCTTTCGAGTGTCAACGACGGATGAAGGTCTGGCGACCTCAACGAGCGTTTGTTCTTGGTGCAGGGCAAATCGGTTTGCTTTCCACTTTGGTTCTCAAATTGCGCGGGCTAGACGTGTATACCCTGGCTCGAGCCAAAGGACCGCACTTGAAAAGCGAGATTGTCGAAGGCCTAGAAGCTAAATACGTGGCTACCAGTGAGACCAGTCTTATCGAGCTAGCGAGGCAGGTTGGTAAAGCAGATCTAATCATCGATGCTACTGGAAGTAGTCGGATTGCTTTCGAAGCCATGCAGGCTTTGGGACTCAACGGGGCGCTCGTGTGGACCAGCATTACTGGCGGCAAGGCGGTTACTGAGGTGCCATCAGACCGCGTTAACATTGAATGGGTGCTTGGTAACAAACTGCTACTAGGTTCTGTAAATGCCAACCGTGAACATTTCGAAGCAGGCATTAAAGACCTCGCTATGGGTGAGGTTATGTACCCGGGCGTCCTCAAGAAGATACTCACTAGCCCGGTCGACGGCCTAGATGGCTATCAAGAAATGATGCGACTACTGGTAGAAGATAATTCCGCCCTCAAAGTATTTGTCAACGTTCAAGACGAATAACTTGCTATTGGAACTTGATTCAATGGCCCGTCCCACCTCAGCCGCAGTCAGAGGTCTCTCTCGTCGGAACCTGATATCCAGCCATCGAGCTTGGGGCGGCTACCTGTTTGTCCTGAGCCTGTTCACCGTCCTGGGTTGCTCTCTATCGTCATCCCCTACGGCTAAAACGCTCACCGATAACTCTTCTAATTCCGTCGAAGCCATTGATAAGGCAATTGAACGGGACACGGTTGCTACGGAATCTGGAACGGATGCGGCGACCGTTCCTGCCGAGTCGTGGGCTGACCAAGTTGGCAAAGTTGCCAGCGGAGAATCTCAAACCATCGAAATCACCTCTCTGCCCATCCAAGGTGAACAACTCCATGATCTTGGTTCCATCGCGTCTAGACTACAGGTGCTGATACTTGACCACGGTCAGGTCACTGATCAGGATGCTGAAAAACTGGCGAATCTAAACGCGTTAGTTCACTTGCGTTTAAGAGAAAGCCCACTAACCGATGCGGGTCTGCAACGTCTTCTCGGCACTGGTCATCCGGAACTCCGTATTCTTAATCTGCCTCAGGCAGCGCTCACATCTCAAGGCTTAAGGCAGCTTTGCCTATTACCGAACTTAATTCAGCTCCGCATCGGAGGACGGCAATTAGACGACGAGGCAGCAGCAATTATCTCGGAGCTACCCAACCTACGCAGCCTACATTTGATTGGTCCCTCTTTGACCTCGTCCGGCCTAAAGCACCTAGCCAAATGCCCGCAATTGTACTCACTTTACATCGACGATTGCCCGCTCCCCGATGAGGCATGGTTGGCCCTATTTAACGACAAACCTGAGTTGCACGTCCACATCGACCAACATCATCACGACCGTGATCCTAACGCTGATCCGCATTAAGTGCGGGCCAAGCTAAGCAAACGGCTGGGCCAACGGCGCCTTTGGCCCGATGGATCGGAATTCCGGGTAAAGTCGCAAAGTCTGCACAGCCAAGTCCGATGGGCTGGGAACCACGATGCGTGAAAAGCGTGAGAGCCAACAGCTTAAGGGCCCGGCAATTTACCCGTGCGACTCAAACGTCGGGAAAACCGTGAACGGCTACTGAATTGCTCAACAATTTTGGATAGGAATCCGGTGGGGAATTCACAGGCGATTTTGGTCGAAAATTCAGTCTAATCGTCACTCATGGGAAGTTTCCTAGCAACTGTCTGGCTGATACGACGATAACATGGTGACTTGTCCTGTCGGTCTCCCGCAGCTAAAAGCATCTTTGATAGATGCAGTGGACGCGACCACGAGTCCTACCACTGGAGGACTCGATGTGTTGTTCATGAACCTGAAAACTAAGCTGTGCCAACCCCTGGGCATGCATGGAGCCGCTTAAAAGGCAGAGGTAATCTCATGGCAGAATTTCGAATTCCTGGCCCGACGGGGCTCGTGGAGATCCCCATTAGCGACGGGACTCGCATGTGCCGTGTTTCCCCGTCGCCAGGACCAGTGGGAGCCAATAATAATGTCGTCACAGCAATGCCGCTGGAGGATCGTTTTGTTGAGGTCATGCGCCGTACTCTGCCGCTGCTACCCGCAGACATTCAAGAAGAGTTTGCGGCTATGTTTTCACCTTCTGCATTGCTGATTATGGCGGGTACCTTGGCGGTTTGGGCTGGTTCACATTATGTAGGAATTGGCTTCATAGTAGACGGCTTACTGCTCCTCGGAGGAGTCGTTTTTCTTGGTTGGCAGATCTGGAGCGCAGCATCCGATTTTATGTCGTTTATTGACCTCACCTACAATGCTCGATCATCTAGCGACCTAGATACGGCAGCCAAACATCTTTCCAATTTCATTGCTGTCGTCGGAGTAGCTGCCTTTATCGCGTTGGTAACAAAAGGTGCCGCTAAGCGTGTCAACCTTGCTAAAGCCGCTGCCACCAGAATCCTTGTCAGAATGGCGACTGCAGTTGAGGCGGGCATGACGCCCAACCATTTTCAGTCCATTCTCAAAGTGGCCATGAACCCTAAGAATCCGCGAATCATTCTTTTCCGAAAAACGAACCCCAAATCGGTCCAATATATTGAGCGAGGTTTCCCTCCCAAACCCAAAGAAATCAAAGTCAAGACTGGGGAACACTCGGGAATCGTAACCGCCACAGACCCAGGGGAAATCTCCAAAGTTCGAACAACGGTGGATCCTAATAGCGGCAAGAAATACTACACGGTTGATTCTAACGGTCGCACCGCTACCAACGGAGATGGCCTCACAATTGACTTGGATGTCAACCAGTGGCCAGTGGAAACTGGACAAGTAATCGATCCAACCTCAAAGAAGCCGTTGGTTGGCGATTACGACCTGTTCGACGTATTTGATCCCCAAGTCCTAGCCGGCAACAAGCCTCCCAATCAAGGCAATTTGGTTCTGGCCACCAGCGATGGCAAGTTCGTTGACGACTTTACCAACCCTGAAGTTCGTCAGGTCGTTTCCGATTTAAACGATGCTATTGGCAGCCGCCGCGTAATGCATGGTCACCACGCCGCATATGACAGTATCGAGAATCTCAAGCCCGATGAACTCATTTCGGTGTTTATGCCCGATGGAAATGTTTTCAGCATGAATAAAGAAGCCCTGCTTCAGTTCTACAAGAAAATTGGGCGATCCACATTGGACCTTTCTAACTGGATGCAATGAATTGGATCATAGCCTCAGAATGCCGCGGCGGCTCCAGGAACACAACTCACGGAACTTCCGCAACAGTTTCAACTTGCCAACTTAATACACAGTTCCTCAATCGCAAAAACGGCTCTCTGAGGTTGAGAATGCGAGCCCTTGATCTTAAGATCCAATTCCAAAAGCCAATCCAATATTTGACTAGCCCGTTTGAGCCCCATCCGCCGCAATCTAGCTTCTGCTAACTGTGCATCACGCCCCCAAAAGCATTGCCCAATCGCCGCTTGAGCACTCAATGGCCTCCCCGTGCGCTTGGCTTGAAGCAGTAAATTCGCCGCTACGCCAAACCTACGCAGGCTCCAAGAGATTTGCGGAACAACAGCGGCTGGATGTTCACCGGCAGCAAAGACTCGCTCAAGTTGGGTGAGAGCTTCCGCAGCTCGGCCATCCGCCATCGCGTCAGCAATCTCCCACATGGTACGCGTCCTCCATGTCCCAACATGCTGCACAATGGCATCGTTTGAAAGCACTCCTTTGTCATCGGCATACAATGCCAACTTTGCCAGTTCTTGGTGCAATAGGCCGCAATCGAGCCCCACAGCCTCGAGCACGAGTTTGGACTGCACGGCTTCCAACCTCAGCCCATGTCTCTGCTTTCCCCAAGCCACGATCCACTTCTTAAGTTCAGCTTCACTCGGCGTCTTGCTCTTGCCGCCTCCTGTGGGAAGTCCACAATCTACGATCCAGCCATTCTTTTCTGTCAGCTTGAAGAGTTTGGTATTGGATGGAAACGTCGAAACATGCAAGATCAACAAAGAACTCTCGCACGCCCGGTCGACCCATTTTTCCAGCTGCGCGCGATATGTTTTTACCAACGCGTCCGCATTGTTTACGACTGCCACTCGACACTGGCTAGAATCAAACAAGGAAACGGTGGCTAGCTCGTCGTGAATGTCTACCCACTTAGCCTCCTCACCATCAAAACCTCGAGCACTCTCAGGTTCGATGTGTAACAACTCAAGCAACTTATGCAGCGTCTCCCCTCGAAGGAAACCACTCTCACCAAGTAAGGCTACTACTGCAGGGATCTCAGACCCTGGCAAGCGAGAATCCATTAGCATTTCGAAGCAATGAGATTTAGTCATGTAGTTCGCCCATTGTATTCCACCACGTCGCACAGTTTACGGCTGATTGTGACCAAAACAGTCCGCACTAGCCGCTTCGACCGCCCGGCGATACGATTCGGGTAAGTCTGGTTTTAGCAGGTCCCCGTCGCTCAGGTATTCGTAGAGTTCACCATAGTGCTTCGTTTCTGTTGGCGAAGTGCGGTGCATGATGTGCCATGGCCGAAGATCACTAGCGCTAGATAATCCAATGGCCCCCAACATCTCTGCTAGGCTTTCAATCGTCTCACGATGGAAATTGGCTACGCGTTGCGACTTGTCGCTTGGCACGAGTCCCGCCATAAGACTCTTGTCCTGTGTCGCGACCCCCACCGGGCAATGGTTACTGTTGCATTTTAAGGCCTGAATACAACCCAGCGCTAACATCATCCCTCGAGCTGAATAGCACGCGTCCGCCCCCAGAGCAAGCAATTTCAGCATTCCGAAACCACTTGTCACTTTGCCGCTAGTGAGCAGTCGAATTTGATCCCGTAAGCCAAATCCAACTAAGGCATTGTGCACGAAAATCAGCCCTTCTAGTAACGGGGCTCCCATATGATTTGAGAACTCTAGTGGAGCTGCGCCCGTCCCCCCCTCACCACCATCAACTGAAATGAAATCGGGAGTAATGCCGGTCTGATGCATGGCTTTACAAACCGCCAAAAACTCCCGTCTCTTACCCACACACAATTTGAATCCCACGGGCCGTCCATCGCTGAGCTCTCGCAACTTCGATACAAATTCTAGTAATCCGATGGGTGTCGAAAAAGCGCGATGCCCGGGCGGCGACAGGACGTCCTTACCAACGGGAACACCCCGTATCTCAGCGATTTCTTTGGTTACCTTTGCGCCAGGGAGGATCCCGCCGTGCCCTGGTTTCGCCCCCTGAGACAACTTAATTTCAATCATTTTCACCTGATCGAGATTCGCACGTTCTCGAAACGCATTCGGACTGAACGAACCATCCAAGTCCCGACACCCGAAATAACCCGTCCCGATCTGCCAAATAAGATCTCCTCCGCCCTGTAGGTGAAACGCACTGATGCCTCCCTCGCCAGTATTGTGCGCAAACCGGCCAATTCGGGCCCCCGTGCTGAGCGCCAAGATCGCGTTCTTGCTCAGCGAACCATAACTCATCGCAGAAATATTTAACAAGCTTGCCGAATAGGGCCGTTGGCAGTCCGTTCCGCCCACCAAGATCCGCATATCCTCTGGCTGGTTATGAAGCGGTGCCATCGAATGGTTGACCCATTCATAGCCCACTTCATAGATGTTCATCTTTGTACCAAAGGGCACGGTATCGCGAACTCGTTTGGCTCGCTGATACACGAGAGACCTTTGATCTCGATCAAAGGGAACACCTTCGGTATCACTCTCTATGAAATACTGGTAGACTTCCGGACGAATTAACTCCATGAGGTACCGTCCGTGCCCGAGTACCGGAAAGTTGCGAAGCACGGCGTGCTGGGTCTGAAAATAGTCGTAGAATCCGAGCACCACCAAGGGGCCAAGCACTACCCACGCCCAAAGTCCTGCGGGCCAAATGAAAAACGTGATCACACTCAGCAATAAGATACTGGCAACGATCGACAAAAAAATGCCACGCATTTTGGACTCTCTTCTGCAGGGCGCCGCGCCTAATGTTGAACTAGTTTCATAGTCGCAGAAGCTGGTTAGCGAGAATTCGTAAAACGATACAAATGACCAGCAGTGCGAATGAGCAAATCATTTTCGATTACTGCTGGTGAAGCCAAACAGCGCTCTCCAAGCAAATTCTTCGCAACTTCCTGAGGCGGATTATCAATCTTGAGGACACTACACTCACCATCCTCACTGATGAAATACGCTAATTGGCCAGATAAAATAGGTGACGCAGAAAAACCGCCTCCCAATCTCGTTCGCCACAACTCGGCCCCAGTTAAGGCATTGATCCCCAAGGCAATCCCTTTGTCGCTAACCATCACCAGTTGACCTTCATTGGCCAATATCGAAGGTGTATGGGGAATGTTGGAGTCATTTTTCCATTTCAAGTGCGTGGCTGTAACATCGCCACTACCCGTGGGATCAATGGCCAACAGGCTTGGTCGATTGTATCCTGTGCAAATGAAAACTAACCCTGCATGATAGACCGGTCGCGGAATAACCGAGTAGCCATCGTAGCCTAACCGCCACAATTCAGTTCCTGTATTGGGATCAATACTCTGCACGACGCCAGAACCTGGCAATATCAATTGCTCCACACCATCGATTTTGAATACTGACGGTGTACAAAACGAGAATTTCTTGTCAGCCTCAACATTGCGAGGCAATCTCCAAACCACTTGGCCGGTCCGTTTGTCGAGAGCCGTCACCTCCGCTGTTTTCTCTCCGTCTCTCGAAAAAATCAGCAGTTGTCCATGCACTACAGGTGAACCTCCTCCACCGTGAACGGGGATGTAGGACAAGCCATCATTGCGCCATAAGACTTCACCAGAAAGTGAAACACAGGCCGTACCTTGATGTCCAAAATGCACGTATAGATTTTCACCGTCAAACACGGGAGTCGGACTAGCATGGGAGTTTTTTTGATGAATAGAGGGAGCCGACGAGGGCTCCGAAAAAAGAACGAGTTGCTCCAACAGACTGCCATCCTGGCCGTCGATTTTCAGCAACACGAGGTCATACCCTCCCGATTCCTGCCCACCTAACGTTCTAGGCAATGGGATGGCCGCTGTCAAAAAAATATCATCCTTGATGACAATTGGACTGGACCAACCTTCGCCTGGCAGCGACGTAACCCAACGGACATTTTTAGTCGGTGACCAACTCGTTGGTAACGTCGCATGGGGAACTAACCCATCCGCTGTCGGGCCTCGAAACTCAGGCCAATCTGCACACATGCAGTACGGCGGCATCCAACATAAGGCTACGAGTAACCACTTGACTTTGCTTCTCCACCAACCTAGCTGTCCCATCGAATCCCACCTCTCAAAAATCTTGCGTGACCCTTTCGGCTAACCGTTAGCGTACGATGCGCAATTCCAAGCTCTCATCCGCAAAATACGGTCGAACTACTCGTCTCAGCCACCAATAGTGTCCTTACCGACCCATGGTCGCAATACCTTCGGCACGTTAATACTTCCGTCGGCACGCTGATGATTCTCCAGAATGGCAATCAGAGCTCGACTAATCGCGATGGCCGTTCCATTGAGCGTATGCACGAAGTGCGTTCCCTTTTCTCCTTTCAATCGGTAGCGAATATTCAAGCGGCGCGCCTGATAGTCGGTGCAATTCGATGTACTGGTTACCTCGCCCCATTCGCCTGCATCTCCTCGCCCGGGCATCCAAGCTTCTAAGTCGTATTTGCGATAGGCTGGACCACCCAGATCACCTGTCGCAGTATCCACGACGCGATAAGGAATCTCTAGATGGTCGAACAGTTCACATTCAAGCTGCCTAAGTTCCTCGTGGACTCCGTCGCTTTGATCGGGAAGCGTAAACGCAAACATTTCAATTTTTGTGAACTGATGTACCCGGTACAATCCTTTTGACGCCCGACCTGCTGCACCTGCTTCGGTGCGGAAACAATGGCTTATCCCTACAAATTTCAGAGGCATCTGTTCGGCTTCTAAAACTTGATCAGCCAACATGCCGCCCAAAGTGATTTCTGCCGTGGCCACTAGATTGAGATCCGTATTCTCGATCGAATAAATCTGAGTCTCTGGTCCGCGAGGCATGAAACCGATCCCCTGCAAGATCTGAGTCTGAGCCACATCAGGCGTGGTAATCGGTGTGAATCCACTCGCTGCCAAATGCTGCACCGCGAATTGCTGGAGTGCTAAGTCAAGTAAAACCGCGTCGCCGCGCAGAAAGTAAAACCCCGCCCCAGCCACGCGAGCGCCCGATTCGAAATCGATTAAGTCGTGCTGGCGCCCCAGCTCGAGATGATCTTTGGGTGCAAAATCAAATTCAGGGATGGGCGTCTTCCCGAATTCGACATGTGTATTGTCCGAATCGTCTTTGCCAACCGGTGCATTCGGATGCGTCATATTGGGGATGTAAGCCTGCAACTCAAGCACCATGGCTTCCAGGCTGTCGTGCGCCAGCGTAGCCGCATCCTTTTGCTCACGCAGCATTCGGCCACGATTCTTGAGTTCCTCACGCTCCTCGGCCGTGGCCGCCTTACCAATCAATTTGCTCGTCTCATTGGCTTGACGGTTTAGCTCTTGAGCTTCATTCAACTTGGCGCGCCGTTGCGCTTCCAATTCGACTAGACGATCAACCTCGGCTGATACCCCTCGAACAAGACAGTTTTGCTTTACGAGCTCGACGTTTTCGACAATGTATTTGCGATCAAGCATGGATTGCGGCTTCCTTCGCAGCAATTTTGGCAGGGGAAAGAGAACACGAAGTGCCAAATTCTAGTGTAAACCGGCCACGCCCGGGAGTCCGGCGTCTATCGCCCAACAGAGTTCTCGTTCTGGATTCGTTAGGAGACAGGCATTCTAGAAGGCTGCAAGTCCCGATGCTTTAGGGCTGCCAGCTTGAATTACTCGCGCTTCGATAGCGGAGTTTCGCCATTCAGGAGCGAATCACAGTTGGAATCATGGCGTATTAATTCATCCTGAGGTTTTGCTGTGTGGCCGTTTTCACCGCCCTCAACAATCAATCTGCGCCAGTCGATCCCACAAATGACAGCTGGCGCGAATTCCCCGGTAAAAGTCTCCCAAATTGAACTTTTCATTGGGACTATGCGCCCCGTCGTCATCAAGTCCCCAACCTAATAACAACACGTCCGCCTTCAGCTTGGCAACCATTTGAGCCACAATTGGGATCGATCCACCCTCTCGGATTAATACGGCTGGCTTGCCAAAACCAATCTCAATAGCCTGCTGGGCCGCAGCGATAAACGGACTATTGGGATTCACGACAACTCCCAGACCACCATGCAGTTCTTTTAGTTCAATCCGAATACCTGTCGGAGTATTCTCGGCAATAAATCGTTTTAGCTGTCCGGTAACATCTTGAGGTTTTTGATTGGGTACTAATCGAAAGCTGATCTTTGCGCTAGCCCTAGCCGGAATGATGGTTTTTCCACCCTCTCCCTGATAGCCGCTCCACAGTCCATGTACATCAAATGTTGGACGCGCCCA
>JAGQOY010000001.1:7466-200458 GCA_020427005.1 Planctomycetales bacterium | reverse complement strand
ATTCGGGTCCATATTTGTTCGCCAGACACTAGATTAATTCAATCGCATGGATTCAATCGCGGCTGCGGCAGGTAGCATTTGGATAACTGGAATCGTTCGATTGGATTAGACATCCACAGTTCCAACGTTGGATTTAGGATTCGTCACTGGCGGTTCGGAAGCGGTTTGTATCGGTTCAGCGCCCACGGTCGATACACTTGCCCTGTCCTTGCTCGTTCCCGGTATCAGCAAGAATACAACGGCCGCAAATGTAGTGCAGATTCCCAACACGACACCAGGTAAGGATACTTCTTGAATGAACTTGCCGACCGCGTAGCCTGGTTCGCCCCCTTCGAGGTAAGGCGTAAGAACGTGCCACGAATGTCCGAAGTTGAATGCTGCATGGAAGACAAGCAGGCTCACTAGCAGCAATCCCACCCCCAAGACGGCTCTCAGCCCGTGTTCGCGGCTCTTGCGAAATCTGAGCAACATCAGACCGCCTATTGCCGGAACAGCTAACAAGACGGCCGCGCTTTGAAGCAATGTGCTGATAATCTGAGGCCAGTCGTTGGTGCCGAAGGCCTTCACGATTTGAGCAATTTCGCGCTGTGGGGCTAGGTGGGAATATGCCTGAGGCACACCAACCGATACACCAAAGCCTAGAATCCACGCAAAAGCGATGAGTACCAAACAGATAGCATTTAGGACGAACCGTTTCAACGTACCGCCCACCATTATCAGGCTGTCCGTTAATACGGCTGAGTAATTGTTTACTGGAATCCTTTTAGTGGAAGAATGCAACCACCTGAGCCTCCATCGATCCACAGTTGAACTTGCCTTTAATAGACCGTTGGTCAGTAATTCCGAAGCAGGAGGGTGAGGCATGGTAACGGGTGAAATAGGTATGTGAGCGGCTCGCTCGCCCCGGCGAGTGAGTGACATGAACGCACCAGTCATTTGTGATAACCAGGGGAAACTCAAGCCAAAACGCCGCGACAGCGCTGGGTCAAACTTGGATGCCAATTGAACGGCTGTAGCGATGCCTGCTACGACAAACATGCTGGCCGGGTGCAGGGCTAGTAAGGCAGCTCCGGCTATAGGTGTAAATGCCAATCGTTGCGGTCGGAGCGGAGAACTCATGACCCGCCAATCGACCAACCAAAGAGGAATACAGGCACAAATTGAGATTACAAAAATCAATTCGCCATAACGTCGCGCCTCCTCGGCCATCATCGTAGCTACCGTGATGAAAAAAAGACTTCCGACTGCACCGAAGACGAACCGATACAATACTCCCGCCGATTGTTCCAGCGACGGCAACAAGTATTTCTTCATCAGCAAAACCACGCCCGCGCCACCAACAATCCAAACCATGAGCGCCATGACGAGCCCTTCATGCTGCGAAATCATACCTGGTATGGCGATAAAAAAAGCTAGTGCAATGGCAGCCAGGAGCAGTCGTCTGAATAAGTTGACGGGGTCTCGTACGGGCCCCCAGTAATCTGGCCAAGCGTCGTTTCTCAGCCCAATGGCATTGGCCAAGGTTTTCAAACTAGAATTCACTTGTGTGAAGAAACTTGCCGATTCCGCGCGATTTGCCATGCCAGCCCAGAAAGCTGGTTTAGCCTTCGGAATGGACGCATGATCTTCGGGCCATCTAGGTGGTATGTTTTCTTCGTTGGCCAGTGGTGTCGACCAAGACTGCTCAGGTACAACCGACAAATCGTCGATGCCAATTTGATCAAGCTTGTTACCTAGCCCTGAAACGCTGACGACATCGGCAACCATTTCGTCTACCGTTTGGTAGCGCTGACGCGGGTCTTTGGCCATAGCTTTGCGAATTACACTAGCAAACGGCTCGGCCAAGTGATCTAACTCAGGCTCGCCAGCAACGTGCTTCATGAGCACCTCGCCCACGCTGTCGCCGCGAAAAGGTGGCACACCGGTAAGCATTTCGTAGAAAATGACCCCTAATGCATAGATGTCAACCGTGTGGTCATAACGTCCCAACCCAATTTCCGGGGCCATGTAATGCACAGTCCCAACGGTAAGGGTGTGGCCACTACGGTGACTGGCCGTCATAATCTTGCTTAGACTGTAATCGCCAATCTTAACTAGACCTTGCTCGATAAATACGTTGTGTGGTTTCAGGTCACGATGGACGACCCCGCATTGATGCAGGTAGAACAATCCCTTGCCCATTTCGCGCAACAGGTAAACTGCTTTCACGGGACCTAGCCCGTGCGGAGACTGATCCAATAGTTCTCTTAGCGACTGTCCGTTCACGTATTCCATAATTACGAATGGTTCTCGGCGCGCTGTGTGCTTGATATCAAAGATGGATACCAAGTGCGGGTTCTTTAAGTTCATGCAATGGCCAATTCCTCGCAGTTCGATGTCCTCGTACTGCTGTACCGACTTGAGGGCCACTTCTCGTCCCGAGTCGCTGACAGCAAAGTAGACTTCACCAAATCCACCTCGCCCCACTCCACGTTGTATGGTGTAACCCTCCAGTGGGCGGTCACCATATTGATATCGAAAGTTTGGCATGACCATTCTCCAGATCGTTACCCTAGTAATAGACGTTTAACCTAGGACTAGCTGATTACCGAATTTGCTGACTAGCTGACTACAGGGACAACTACTACACGAATTGAATTGACTGCTATGGCCTGACCAGGAATCAGGGGTCGCTCATCTTGCCTTAAGGGGTGAGCTTCAATTAACGATTGTCCAGCTATAAAAAGCTGTCCGTTTTTTTCCGAGACAACGGCTCGTCCTTCCGCACTGGGTACCCGAATATGAGCATCCTTGTGAGGGCCAAGGACAACTACATCTCCTATCAATATGATGTGTCTAGAATGGCTACCAGCTTGCCTAGTGGAAGTGCTCAATTCCAGAATGGCGGTGCTACTTCCTGGGTGTGGACGTCGAAATCGAAAGGAGATTCGGTCGGCTAATCGTATTCGATCTCCATGTGCTAATAATTTGTCTGTTACCTGGCGCTGATTGATTTCCAGGAGGCGATCTGCATATAGAAAATAGTCCTCATCCGAACGCACAATCCTCACCTGTGGTAATTCCGATTGAGAAGCAAAGGCAACGTCCACTGGCCGGGTACGACTTTCCTTGCCTAAGGTTATCTGAGGTTGTTGAAAAATCGTAAAGCTCCCCGCTTCATCCACATTTAGCTGAAGGGCGGGATTCGATAGTCGCGAATCCGGTTGTTCGGAGGCCCTTTCACTCGGTATTTTTTTCAAAGCTACGGGTGTCATTTTGCGAATCGGATTTTGATCAACTGTCCACCCCACAGTCGATGCAGCCAAGTCTGTTCGCGGCTCAAATTGAGCTAAAGGACCGTTTTTCAGATCCTCAAGAGCTGCAACCAAGTGTGTCGCCGATGTGATCGCTGTTGCGAGCCAATTCGCGCTGCCAAGCGGAAGCTGGCAGGATTTCAATCGTCGTAGCAACGCTTGGCCATCAATATCCCACAACTGTCCAGCGGCCTGTTGCAGCTGTTCAACTCGTGACGCCAGTTCGATGACCTCGAGGTCCTGATTAGGTAGGTTACGGGCCTGCGCGTAAAATGAGCTCGCCTGTTCGAAGCGGCCTTGCTGCCACAAAGTGTTGAGATGCTTGCCAATTGCCGCCCACAGTTCCGCCAGTAAAGATTGAACTGCACGGTGTTTGGCATGTCCGCCGTGAAGCTTTAACATGAGTTCCATCGCCATCCCAAGCTTGCCAGAATTCAAAGCCGTTTGAATCGGTTTAAGCTGGGATTCAATTGCCTGTTCGTTCCGCTCTAGTTCCGCAATCAAATCTCGCTGAGTTGCTAGATCAACATCGCGGTTATGACACGCAACCTGGCACAATGTCTTAGCGCCTGCTTGCATCAAATCTCGGGCATGCTGTACTTGAAGACGTTGCTGTTCTCGATTGTCACGTTCCCCTTTCAGCTCTGAAACGGCGATAGAAATCAGCGGTCCCAATTCTTCCAGATTTCCACCCAAGTGCTGAGCCTTTTCGAAATCACGAAGAGCTCCGGAAGGGTTGTGATTCTCGAGGTGCTTTTTGCCTCGAGTGACAAAGGCCGGTACCAGCGCCGAAACTAACTTCTGGCCACGATAGTGTTCGCGCAAGCCTGACAGGTTCGCTTGTTCGTACGCCTCGTCCAGGCGGCCACTGCGCAGGGCTATCTCGGCTTTGCGTATCTTCAAAATCAACATGTGATGAATCGCCTTCCGAACGACACGGGCGAAATTTAGATTATTGCGTCAATGAAACTTGAGCGGCCCGATTGCATGGTCTATGGGCTGAAGGCATCGAAAGGTGGATGCCCTCTTTCCGCCTTCCTTCTTGTAAGCAGGGCAGGGGGATCAGCTCCGCTAGATAGGCTGCATCTTCTCGTTAGTTACAGCCTATCTAAGCCCCACGCGAGAGGCAATCAATTAGTCCAATTGCTCTCGGAATGCATTGTTGTCGCTCGCAAGATGTTCGGGATACATCGAATGAGCGCCTTCAAGTTCCGTATCGTCCTCTAAAAGGTTATCAACCTCGGAAAGTAAATCGGCTTCGCTTATATCTAGCCTGACAATCGCACTGTCCATTTCGATTAACTCGGATTCGTGTGCCAAAACTCGTTGTGCCGTATCAAGCCGTTTCTGAATGTCCGTGATCAGCTTATCGGCTCTGGCGAGCTGAGAATCGTCGATCGAGACTTTTGTCCCTACCGACTGAGCTTGTACCAATCGATATTGTGCCGTAAGAGCCTCGATCTTCTGCTCTAGTTCCGATTTGCGTGCACGAGAACGCTCGAGCACTTGCTGAGCAGCTGTTAGAGATTTCTCTCGAGCCTCAAGCAGCCGTTGCTTGCTCACCAAGGTGGCTTCCGATTGTTTATATCGATCGAGTCCGGAAGCCAACTGCTCGGTCAATGAGTCCCGAGATACCTTTCGACCGTGGGAGACGAAGGTCAAGTCATTGGTGCGCAATTGCTCTCGCAGTGCGACGACTGTCTGTCGCTGTACGGCCAGTTTGTCACCGGCAGTGGCGATCTCATTTCGCAGATGGGCTATCTCGACTTCTTCTTGGGCAATTACTCGCACGTTTGCTCGCAGTTCCGGAAGGATGTCCTCAACCATATCGCGTGCTCGTTGTAGTTCAAACTCCAGCGGTACGCCGTCTTTAACTGCGGTCTGCACGCTTTTGGCAGAGCTCCGAAGGTAGCTCATGCCATCGGTTCCAAATAACAATCCTCCAGCTAACAATACCCCCCCGGCAGCGTAGCTTCCCCACTTAAGACCTTTAAGAATCATCATTGTACCTCCACGTTTGGGTCAGATTTGTGTTTTTCAGTCCTCATACAGGACTGCCAGCTAAAGAGGTAATCGCTGGGCTAATGGAAGTATTTCACAACCCACAACTATTTTGGATAGTTTTCTCGGCGGAACTCAAAGTCTCTACAATGAAAACTTGCAGTTTCGTCCAGTCTGAACTTTGCACTGCCTTGCTTCTTGGGAGCTACGAAGACCATGCGGCTACTACCGATCCTTTCAACAGTTGGGATATTTCTTTGTTCCTTGGTTTTTGCAGCGGAACGCCCCAACGTGATGGTCATCCTATGTGATGACATTGGCGCCCATGAATTGGCTCTGTACGGCCATTCGGCTCACAAAACACCAGCATTGGATGCCTTGGGTCGATCGGGCATTTGGTTCTCAACGGGAATTGCAACTCCCATCTGCCATCCAACTCGATTCGAAATCATGACTGGCCAGTATGCTCATCATAACGGCGTATACCATTTTCCCGGGCGGCCAGGTGGACCTACCGCGAACACGGGGGTTGACGATATTGCCAGTCATCTGACTTTTGCCAAATTGTTCCAGCAAGCTGGCTACGCTACAGCGCATGCCGGCAAATGGCAGTTATCTGGTGAACACCCAACGCTGATCCGCGAATGCGGTTTCGACGAATACTGCATGTGGGCTTACAAACACAATTTGCCTGCAGGGGTCGAGCATACGGGTTCGTGGGAAGGAAAGGCCGGCGGAAAAACCGGTAGGTATTGGCACCCGTCGATCGTAAAAAACGGCACCTACGTCCCAACAACAAAAGACAGCTATGGTCCTGAGATCTTCTCCGATTTCATTCTAGATTTCGTTGGTCGTACCACGGATAAACCGTTCTTTGTCTATTACCCCATGGTAATGACTCACGGGCCATTTTTTTCTACGCCGGACTCCACTACAGGCGACGAAGATCGGTTCAAGCAGAATAAGAAGAACTGGCTAGCGAATGTCGAGTACGCGGATAAGATTGTTGGCAAACTAATTGCTGGACTAGAAAGGCTCGGCGTTCGCGAGAATACGTTAATTATCTTCGTCGGCGACAATGGGACTGGAGGAGGTGGCAAAGGCCAGACGACTGAACTGGGCGCGAGGGTGCCATTCATCGCTAATGGACCGGGAATCGTGCAGCCGATAGGCGAATGTCGCGAGTTAGTTGATATATCGGATATTTTGCCAACGATCTGTGACGTGGCGGGAATTCCCTTGCCAACGAACCATGTAGTCGATGGTGTATCCTTTAAGCCCTATTTGCAGGGCAATATGACTCCATTGCGAGAGTGGATCTATGCTCCGCTGGGCGGCAAACGAGTACTTCGTACCAAACGTTGGCTGCTGGAAAACAGTTCGATGCGTGAGTTTGGTCAACTCTATGACTGTGGCGAGTCGCGAGATGGTACTGGGTATACGAATGTTACAGACTCACAAGATCCTGACGTCTTGGCAGCCCGAATATTGCTGGCGAGCATCCTGCAGGACAAACCTGTGCCTGACGTCAAAAACAACGACGCCAAAACCAATGCCGCGGCAACCGAAGAGTGATCAATAACCAGTTTCTTGGAGTGCAAGCCATGCATTCCTCGCGAGGTCTGACGTGAATGATCGCCATGTCAGGATGTACAGAAACTCTCATCTGAGTTGATCCTCAGTCAAGAAATCTTGTGAGAATCGTCACCCGGTCATGCGCCAACTGCTATATTTCGCTTCTTGTTCGTGGATTCTTTAGGTATTGAACTTTCACAGGAGTCTATCATGCTTCGAAATAGTACTTTCGCCAGCGTAATCGTGTTGTGTTGTATTTCGTACGGACACGCGCAGGAAGCGACTGAGGTCAAACCTTCAGCGGCCTCGGTTGCAGATGTGAATGGTACTTGGAAATGGGAACGTGAATTCAACGGTAACAAGATCGAATTTGTTTTGAAACTCAAGCAAGATCAAGGCAAAATAAGTGGATCCTATCAGGCCATTTTTGGAGCCGATGCACCGGCAGAGCTTTCGGCAGCCAACGAGATAAAGGAGGCAAAGCTGGACGGTAATCAGCTGTCCTTCGCCGTTGTGCGGCAATTCAATGGCAACGATTTTAGAATTGACTATTCGGGAACCGTTGATGGCTCGACGATCAAAGGTACTCAAACCCGAGACGGTCGCAATGGACGTACAGAATCCGAATGGGTAGCTCAAAAATCAAGTTCACTTTCTGATGTAGTTGGCAAGTGGAATATTTCCTTTGAGTCAATCAATGGCGACAAAATAAATTCGGCGTTTACGCTGTCAGAAGATGGTGGCAAGTTGAAAGGCAAGTATCACAGCCAATTTTTTGGCGAGAATGACATCAAGAACATCGAGTACAAGGATGGTAAATTAACCTTCGAAGTTGTGTTCGAGAACGATCAAGGCAGCGTCGCATTGAAATACAACGCTGAAGCCAAGGGAGAAAATCTGACAGGCACTATCAAGAGCAGTTTTGGTGGACAGGACAACGAAACCAAGTTCGAAGGAAAACGCGAGTCAGAACGCAAAGTAGAAAAGGCAGCTGAGCAGGAAAAAGAATAAAACATCGTCTCCCAAGAAGGTTTCACTACTAACGTAACCTTACAAAGCCCGAGTAACGCTTTCAAGCTGTAATTTTGCTGGAGGGTATACGCCTTTCTCCAAGTCAACTAATTGCTGGCAAAATGAGCTACCACCTATAAAAATACGGGCGGACTCAATGCGCGGGCAAGTAGGCTGAGCTCCATAATCTAACTACTGCATTACGTAGTGGCGCAACGGTTCTGCAATTGAAGGAAACTACCACACAAACCTAGGAATAAATGGACTATTGGATTTTGAATTTCCCAGATTTAACAGCAAGTCCGCAAGTGGCAATGTTACATGGTATCGGTCAGGAAATTTCCTGCTAATGGGAATAAGACGCGCTATCGAAAGAATGGTCCAGGACAGAATCATGCTGGAGGTAATTGTCGGTTGTAGCTCGTACGAGCTACGCAAAAAACTGTTACAAGCAGCGATGCAAGACGTGGCACAATCGGGATCGCGCACAGCATACTCAATGAAGTGCCCGATGTAATTTCCTATATCGAGCGCAGCTGGCCCGAGGGAAAGCGTGTCCAAATCAATCAATACCGTTTGATCATTGTGTATTAGGACCTGATCGAAGTAGAAGTCTCGGTGCAGAACCGCGGGTTGCGAAATTAGGAGATTTGCGGCAGCTTTGCGATAGGACTTGATTAATAACGGGAGCAAATCCATAAGGTTATGTTGCATTTCGCAATGGCTTAGCTCGGCGTACAACTTATCAAGTGTTTTAATTTCATTTAGAACAGTGTGGGTATGCTGGATGGGTAGTTTTGATTCGTGTAGCTTCGAAATGGCAGTGGCGATCTGTGGTTGGACTTCGACTAGGTTTCTCTTTTGAGGCCCGACTACTTCGCCTGCCACAAACTCCTGTAGCCACATGTGTAGGCTAGGAACAGTTCCTAAAACTTCCGGTACACGCACAAGACTCCGTTTTCCAAATCCATGTTGATGAAGGTACTTGGTGAGGCGAGGCGTTTTTTCATCCAAGCCTTTGAATCTGATTTTCCCAAGTAACGTAACACTTTGATCTGGAGTTTGTGAATTCTGAAGCATGAATTGATAGGCAATCAAACATCGTCTCCCGGGTTTATGGCGAAGCACATGTGCCTGCCAAATATCATACTTACCAAAGCGCTTGGCAAGGTTAGGGCAATTCAGCTCGATTTCGAAGCGTACCCGGTTGAGATCAAGCCAAGGGGCGAGGACGTGATAAGACGGCAGCGAATTGAGCGAATCACTCACAAGTCCCAAGCCTTTTGCAATGATGTGGTTCCCGCATTCGGAACTGACCAACTTGCTAGGTCGACAATCTCTTGCGTGGCCCGCGTCCAGTTACAACAAAGACGTCGAAAAGGGTGCGTCGCACAGAGTAGAATAGCTGCGGAAAGATAGACTCGATATCGATAAATATTAATGTGCCCCGCTTCTTGGACGTAGGCTGCTAAAAACGTGTTCGCGTAGGCTTGTGCACTTTCACGAGTTATCTCTCCTCTGACATTCATCCAGAATAACTTAGCAACAAAATTTCCGAGGTCTCGATACCGTTCTCCCACGGCCAAACCATCGAAATCAATAAAGCTTGCAGCAGAGTCATTAATGATTACTTGTTTTGCATAGAAGTCGTTATGAATCAATGTCTGTTCGGTCTCATTACTCTCTAGCTCTTGAGCAATATGTCTTGCTAACTCCCTAGTTCGTTTGGCCAAACTTGGAATCAGAAACGCCACATCCTCGGCAGCTTTTTGTACAGACATGGCCCAATTAATACTGGTTGTGACCGTTACTTTCGGACCAGAACAATCGTTATGGAGACGGTAAAGTAGTTGGGCGGTGCTGCACAGAGATGCATCGATGGCATCTCCAACCTGGATTATTCGATCTAATGATATTCCAGGGATCCAAGAGAGAGCCGCTGCCTGGTACCGTTCGCTGGTGGCCAGTACCCTAGGTGTAGGGACAGCTAATCTCGTCGACTGATGCAGGATTGGTAGAATTCTAGGGTACTGTTGTTTTGTATAAATTCTCAGGGAGAAACTTAACTGATCATCATTTGAGATGCTTGCACCAACATATCGTCGTCCAGGTTTGTAGGCTAACATTCTTAAGGCGCCCCGGTGGACTGCGGCATCTGGGCCGAGTATTCTGCGAACCAATTGGTGTTCTGAATGATCATCTTCTAACTTGGCAAGAGGTCTAAGTCCCAAGTCTATAGGGAATCGCGTGGCAATCACTTGTGAAGAATCGTTTTTCCACCAGTTACGAGAATCAGGATACCTGTGAATCAGTTTTGCAACCGATTTTGCAAAGTCCTGTCGGTCGTACGCGGTTACAACACATGGCAGCGATGATGAGAGTTCATTTGAGAGCAGGGCCAGGCATCGCCGGCCAGGTTTATAGCGCAAATAGTCTATTCGCCATATGGTTCCAGCTACAGATGGTTGGCTCTGCCGCATTAACTCATTCAGCAGCGATGGTTCCAGAATTGTATTTAATCCTGGAATAAATTCATCTTGAATTGTATGGCACAGATTAGCAGTTGATGACATCACAAACCGGCTTTGCGTTATCGAGAACAGGAGCACCGGCCGTAGCCAACCATTGTGCTGCACCTTCTATTTGACTTACTGCCTGAGGAGTTCCGAAAAAGAAGGAATTCGGACCAGTGATGAGTAGGATGCGGTCCATTTCAGATGCCCACTGAAGGTCATGAGTTACAAGCAAAGTCGTTCGATTTTTTGCAACTCGCCTTAAGGCGGAGATTACTAATTGCCGATTTTGGGGATCCAGGTTAGAAGTGGGTTCATCAAGTAACAGGAAGGGACGATTTAGGAGAGCCGCTCGAGCAATGGCAATGCGCTGACATTGTCCTTGGGAAATATTGGCCCCCCGCTCGCCCAGCCAAGTCTCGTAGCCTTCTTTGAAGGCCAGTATGAATTCATGTGCCCCACCACATTGGGCCGCGGCTTCAATATCACTCATCTTTGCATCGGGGGAACCCATTGCAATATTATCACGAACCGAAGCCGCGAACATGGTTTCTTCTTGAAGAACGGCAGCAATTTGCCCTCGCCAAGATCTCAGGCTCCATTGTTGAATATCCTGGCCATCCACCTTGATGGTTCCTCTCGTTGGGTCTACCAATCGTAGAACTAAGCTCAAAAGCGTGGACTTGCCAATACCAGAAGGACCAATGATGGCTACATGTTGCCCGGGCTCGATTGTAAATGAGTAGTCGTTCATGACCGATGGGCAATCGTGATATCCAAAGCTAACGTTTTGAAACTCAAGCTTGCCACGCAGAGTAGGGCAGGAGATTGCACCAGGTTGATCTACAACTCCTGGCTGTTGAACAAGCAGTTCTGAGATTCTACTGGCCGCTGCCATGGCTTTGGAAAGCCGTCCCGTGTACTTCGCGAAATTCTGAAGCGGCTTGAAACCTCTTCGCACGTAGGTGAGGTACACCACTAGTCCGCCCGCAGACAACGTGCCTTGAATTACGAACAGCGTTCCCTGCACCAGCACGAGCGCTGACGCCAAGGCAATCAATACATCCACGGTTCGTTCGAGTCCTGCGCTAAGGCGGCTTGTCAATACTCCTTCCTTTAAGCTTTTTCGATTAGCCTGGGCAAATGAGAGAGAAATACGGTCGGAAATCCCATGTACCTGGACGGACCGTACAGCAGTTAGAGATTCCGCAGTAGTTGCCGCCAACGCTCCCTCGCGTTTTCTTTGCCGTGTCGCAGCTCCATGAATTTTATGACTACGGTTGGCGGCGAGTACCGCGAATATCGGTAGCGTGCTCAATACGAGCAACCCAAGTTGCCAATTCAAGTACAACATGTAGCCAAACATGCCCGCCAAAACTAATGCTGACGCCAACAATGGAAGGGCGGCAGATACCATTACATCTTTAAGCAGATTAATATCTCCAACCATGCGAACAGTTAGGTCACCGCATCTTGAGCGGGAATGGAAATCCAGTGACAAATTCTGCACGTGTTGAAAGACTTTCGCTCGCAAATCCGTCACTATCTGGTTTCCGACTATTGAAAAAAGGATGGCTCGCCAATAGTCTGCATACGAACGAATCATTGCTACACCAATCATAAGTAGTGCAGCATAGATTACTGATCGCCATTGCTCATCGCCAAGTGGCGACTGGAAGTTGATAGAAGCAGTGTTGGTCTGGCTAGTGACGAGCACCGTGTCAATAACAAATTGTAACGGCCATGGCTCGACGATACGCATCGATACACTTAGCGTCAGACTCAAGAAAGCTATACATAACCTACCAGGATGTGCCCGTAGACCAGAGGTCAACAGTCGGGTCACGCCAGGTGCAACGAGTTGCTTTGTTTTTGTATGCACGATAATACTTTAGTGGCTTTTTTCTGAGTCTAGATTCATTCACAAACAGCTGCCTAGAGTGGCAGCAGGCCGACTGTTTCACTAAAATCGAACCTTTGCAGGTAGGTCGAGTATATCTAGTTCACTGATATCGGTCGTACTCGACACAGCAGCTAGTGCTCGTTCAAGCACTTGATCCCATGAAAACTCATTCTCTGCTTTTTGGCGAGCCCTCACTCCAATTTGTCGACGTATGTTAGGGTGTTCAGCGAGCCAAGATATTTGACGCGCCAGCGACCATGCGCAGGCTGGCTTACATAGAAAGCCGTCGATTCGATGAGTGATAATGGACCTTAATTGTCCCACTCGACTAGCAATTACCGGTAGTCCGCACGCCATATACTCGTAGACTTTGAGAGGCGAAAAATAGAAATTGCTGAGATCTGGGTAAGGAGCGACGGCGACATCCAATGTGTTGAGCTGATGGATCACTTGTTCCGGCGAGAGAGAGCCCAGCCATTCAACGCAATCCTCTGAATAAGCGTGTGAATGCAAAAATCGATCCGAGAGTTTGGCTCGTTCCGGTCCATCGCCGACAATCACTAGTTTCGCGTTGCGGTACTCACGCAAGACTAATCCGAAAGCATCTAGTAAATATTCGACTCCATGCCAGGGTTTCAATGATCCTACGAAGCCAACTCGAAACGCATCAACATCACGGGAAATCTGCAGAGGAGTGAAGCGAGTGACGTCGACTCCGTTGGGATTTACAAGTAGTTTTGTATTGCAAATTTGAAAGTTCTCTACGATATGCTTCAATACCTCGTTTGATACACATGAGATTACATCGGCGTTAACGAAGGCACGATTGGAAATTAGGTACGCTAACTCTCTATTAAAAAGCTCTCGATATCTGGCTTGCTCCTCCAGCAATGGAGCGTTCACTTCAAGTACAGAGGGAATATGCGACTGACGCGCAAAATCCATGCCGACCGAACTCCATAACGAGTACCGTTCATATACAAGATCAAAAGGACCAGATTCCAGAAGAAGGTTTGTCATGCGTTGGGCACATTCCACTAACTGCAATTCTCGATCGGCTCCTTTTTTTGAAGCATCCAAGTGGCACATGGTGACACGGGTGTCTGCGAATTCTGCCGGGGGTGTGCCTCCGGTCGAAACAACAAAGAACTCAACTTCGGCACCACGTCTTAAGAAGCTCCTCGTGATTTCTTGCACGTGTATGGAACATCCTTTGTTTCCCCAAATGGGAACTCCAGGGTCCATGCAGACATAGGCAACACGCATATTAACTCCTCATTTCAACGTTAGTAGGTACCGGTAGTTCAGAGTCTGTAGAACTTGCGCTCTGGAACAATCGAGAATGAGGTTGGACCATTTTTTCTCGTTGTGCTTGCGTGTTTAATCGGATATCAAATTCTCGCTCCATTACGAGTCTGGCCCCTTGAGCTAAACGACATCGAAGTTCGCGATTGGTTAAAAGTTCTGCAATCGCATTCGCCAACTGTTGAGGAGCATGTTGATCGACAATCATGCCAGTTTGCTCGTGTCGAACTAGTTCAGGAATTCCAGTCACGGCAGTGGAAATGCATGGAGTACCAAGAGCCATCGCCTCCAGTAAGACCGTGGGCAATCCATCACGATTTCCATCGCGTCCCTCTATACACGGGGCAACCAGGACCGCGGACCCTTGCACTAGCGCTTTAACTCTATGTTGAGGAACCGATCCCAAAAGCTGTACGCAGTTCGACAACCGGCAGGCCTCAATCTGAGCGAGCAACTCGCCCTGCAGTTCGCCCCCTCCAAGGATCAAGCACTCGAACAAATGACCTCGGTTTCTCAGGATTTCGCAAGCGGATACTAGGTCTGCGAATCCCTTCTTCTCGACCAATCTGCCTACCGCGATGATTCGAGTAGGCCGATTCTCCGGACTAGAGAAGGGGAACTCATCCAAACTAAGCCCGTTGTATATTCGCACGACACCATCGGCAAACTTTCCAAATCGTGCCTTGAGAAAACGTAAATTGAAATCGGAGACGGTGAAAGTGGCTTTTGCATCTGCTAACTTCTTTCTCAGGTCGGTTTCGTCGACCGCCTCATGAAATATATCCTTCGCGTGCGCAGTGATAGTGTACGGTACACCGGTAATCTTCGACGCAATGCGAGCCACTGTAGCGGCACTTGAAGCAAAGTGAGCATGAATGTGGGATATGCATTTTTTCCTCACATCGGATGCTAACTGAAGGCCGCAATACGCATCCAATGGGTGTGCTTCCACAAGACAATCAAGCGCGTCCGCAGTCAAAGCAAATTCGTGATGCGCCACAGATAGTGATCGCCAAATTTCCTCAGCCTTCACTCGCCCGCAAGATAGGTAATTGGTCGGTGCAAGAACTCTCGCGATTTGGTCTTGAAAGTGAGTGTCAGATGGAGGACGCAAAGAGAAAACTTCAATGGCCACTCCCATGGATTCATGAGCTAGAATCTCGTTGACGACAAACGTTTCCGAGAATCGAGGAAACCGCTTGACAACATAGGCGATTCGAAGGTCGGATTGGCCTATGTCTGGCGACGCAGGTGTACGAGGGGCTAAGAGCATGGATCCGACTTTCATGATTCGAAATGTAGTGTTGCAACCTGGGCTGGATTTCTAAGTAGCGATCGAGCGACGAGAACCAATACTGGCACGATGCCTGGATCCTACAGGCGAGGCATGCCTGTCATGGTTTTGCTGTATTTGTGAGATATCTTCAGAAATTGCATCCAATCCGGACAGGCTAAGCGTGCTCGTGTTAGGCCGAGGCACATTTGGTTGATCTAACCACTGTCGAACTCGCTCGGGCGATAGATGATCTGGATGCAGGACCGAGACTTGTCCCAGAGATGCCAGCATTTCTGCGCGAATAAGTTGCTCCCTGCGTGGAATCACTCGGGGAACAATGAGTGCTGGCTTTTCGAAGGAGAGAATGGAAGCAATAGTGTTGTAGCCTGCCATCGCCACAATTCGATTAGCTTTCGCGATATACAAATCGGATTCAATGAGCTGGTCGACAACTCGGATATTGATATTGGTAGATGCAAGTTGTTTTAAGCGTTGACGGTGCTCAGCAGGCATGAACGGGCCAGTAATCACGATGCCAAGCCAACCTCTGGGTACCCCTCCTGTGATAAATGCTTGCGATGTCTCAAATCCGTCTTGGCCACCGCCCACCGTGCATAGGGCTAAAGGCCGCCCATTCGAGAGCTCTTGGTCGACGCGTTCGTCCGCAACGCTTGTGTTACGAGCACGTTGGTCCAAATAGCCGGTGAATAGAATTTTCCGACGAATAGCATCTGAAAACCCGTATTCACGGACACAATCATAAACTCTTTGATCACCGTAAACCCATACTCGATCAAAGTGCTTTTCGATGATGGCAAGATGATTCGCTTCTGACCATTCTCGTCGCACGACCTGAGGCTCGTCCAGTATTTCTCTTAGCCCAAGCACGCATTTCGTATTCAAGCGATTGCGAATCAACTGAAGTGTTCGCTGCAGTTCGTTGCAAATACCTTGCGGCAATTTATCAACGACAAAAATGTCGGGCCGAAAAGCGAGCAACGTAGATGCAATAATTCTGCTTCTTAAATGCGCTATTTCATCAGGCGACCACGAATAGTGTTTGGCCGAATATTGACCGCCCGCCGACTTTGATAGAGCTGGTAACGTCACGCAATCAACGCCCGCCTGTTCAGCGAAAAAGCCAGCTTCGCGTGTACCGGCGATTAATAGTGTTTCGGCGTTGCATTTACCGGCAGCCAAATGTGAGGCTATCAACATGTTTCGCCGCAAATGCCCCATCCCCATTGTGTCATGAGAATAGAAAGCGATTCGTGGCACAGGGACTCGAAGTCTTTGCTCTTGCATATGGACTTGCGGCTCAGAGCACATCATTGCATGACTCGAAATTGAGGTAGATCGTTGCATTGTGAAGTGAGGTTGGAGTGTATGTATGCATCTTCAGTCAAGTATGTCTTCTAGTGCCTCTTTGGCAGCTGATCGTAGTTTTGGATTGTCAACAAGACATAGTCTTCGAACTGCCTCAATGGATGGAGAATGTCCCTCACCAATGTCTCCCACAGCCTTTACCAGATAGACACGAGTCTCATCGTCCTCGGTTGATAACCCGGCAACCATTGCATCGCGCGCTGGTTCGGCTGCCTTGCCGATTTTGTAGAGCGCTTTGGAGCAGTAGTAGCGGACTTCTCGATCGGGGTCTTGTAGCCCCTGCGTGAGGGCGGTTACAGCTGGGGCCGCCACTTCACCCATTTTCGAAACGGCTTTTGCCGCGCGATAGCGAACACGCGAATCGGTATCACTCAGAGCTGCCGCCAATTGTTCAATAGCTTCAGCTCCATTCGGTCCCAATTCCTCTAGTTTTTTCGCTGCCTTATATCTTGCATCAGCATCACCGTCTTGCAGTGCTTTTGCTAATCTGGAAACGCCCGAATTTGTGCCAAAATATGCCGTTCCGAGCAAAGCAATTGCCACCAACATGACGGTTGGAAGTATCCAAACTTTTGGTTTGCGCCAAGAGATGGCATCGTAAGACCTGTTCATAATTAAATCCCATTCGAGTCACGCTTCAATTGCAGGTAGATTGCCCTTACCAGGCAGGCTAGTAAGCAGGAATAGTTTGAGCGTCGTCGATATCTCCAAGTAATCGAAATACTTGCGGATCGATCTCGTAGCCAATGGCCCGTGTTGAGCCATCGGCCAAAACGACTTGGAAGACGCTGGGGTGAGAGGAACCGAAACGGTCATCGCCATCGCCTTGGCCCACCAAATCTGGTAGAGGTGCTTTATCGGTGCTGCGCATGGTGTCAGTATTCCAGCCCGCTGTGAAACCTTCGTTATCATCTTCCTGTGGTTGGCCGAGCAAGCTAGTGTTTAGGCGTTTGTCGCCTACCAGCAAAGTATGTGAACTGCCATCCAGCAGATCACGCATGGCATGTGGATTAAATCGCCGCACAACTCCTGATCCGTCGCGGTTGCTGGCAGCGTAGTCGCATAAGGCATGCTCCAAATCGCCCCCGGATATAGGAGGTTGATAGGCGTCCGGAATGAGGAGCGTTTGAGGGCCGCGACGAGATGGACAGAAATAACCGGCAATTGGCGATCCTATGACAGTTTGAGCCCCTGCCCGCCAAAGGTTTGTGGCTTCAATAAAAGGAAGAATCTGGAATGCCCAACCTGCATGCTGACCGCCGCCTACTTCAGGTGTGGTGCCCACATAGCTCGGCGCTCTATCCCAATTCCAACCACCGGTCGGAAAGAAATTGTATTGATCGTGATGGTTGTGAAAGGCCAACCCAATCTGCTTTAAGTTGTTTAGGCATTGGATGCGGCGCGCGGACTCACGGGCCGCTTGAACAGCAGGCAACAGCAGACCCACTAAGATTCCGATCACAGCAATTACGACCAGCAATTCGACTAGCGTAAATGCTCTGCGGGGTAGTACAGGAACCGAAGAAATACTGTTATTGGGGGACATGAGCACTACCTCGGATCACGTTCTTGAGGTTACATAAACTGGAAGGAGCCAGCCAATTCCACGTGTGACAGGCACGACCAATTATGAGAGTTAGAAATATCCAAGCGATCCGCCAGGAAAATCAAAAATAGTGCGAGACTTGCCGGCTACAGGTTGATCAGCGGTTTTTATTTCGGTTTTTTGTAGGTTAATTTTCAGCCCGTGCATCCAAACAAGTCTATGTTTCGTAAACAAGGTGGAGCCCATTCTCCAATAGTTAATTGCTTGTGCTGAGAACGATTGAGGCAGTCAGCGGAACCGACTTCCTGAATCTCTCGCAGCGCCAATATTGAGCCGAGTTCGGCGTGCAGGTACCATACCGTTTGGGGAGAACTCATTGAGAACAGCCGACGGAGGTATGGAGCTATATGCGTCACGGTTCCCATCTCGATTTGCCCAATCGATTTGAATCGATTCATCACGAACCGAATCTGGAGGATTTAGAATGGGACCAAGAACATCTACGTGCGACTTCCAATCGCAAAATTGAATACATTGATGATGCTTCTCAAAGCATCGTTTCCGAGAATTCCTCTCCTGACGTACCTTTTCGATATAGCATCAATCCTTACCGGGGATGCGTCCATGCTTGTTCTTATTGCTATGCTCGGCCAGGACATGATTACTTAGGCTTTAATGCTGGTCTCGACTTCGAAACGAAGATTGTTGTCAAACGCGATGCACCTCTATTGTTCCGCAAATTTCTGTGCAGCGAAAAGTGGAAGCCCGAACCGATTACGTTCTCAGGTGTAACTGATTGCTATCAACCGGCAGAACGCAAGTTTCGACTCACTCGGCAATGTCTAGAAGTCGCCTGGGAGTGCCGACAGCCCATTGGCATGATCACCAAGAACGCCTTGATTCTTCGTGATCTGGAGATTCTCAAGAAATTGGCTGCAGAAAATCTCGTTCACGTTTATCTGTCGATTACCAGTCTGGATCCGGATCTAGCTCGTGATATGGAACCTCGAACGAGTATCCCGTCCGCACGCTTGCGGGCCGTCCAGATGCTTGCGGAGTCGGGCATTCCCGTGGGTGTAATGACGGCCCCGATTATCCCCGGACTCAATGATTCTGAGATTCCGCAGCTTCTTAAAGCAGCGAAGGAGGCAGGAGCAAGAACAGCCAATTACATCCTGCTGCGCATGCCACTGGCAGTTGAGCCAGTGTTCATCGAGTGGCTGCGGCGTGTCCGACCCAATTATGAGGAAAGAGTGTTGGGCAGGATTCGGGCGGCCAGGGGTGGCAAATTGAACAGTTCGGTTTTGGGAGAGCGAATGGTTGGTACAGGGTTAATTGCCGAACAGATCCGAAGCATGTTCCGAGTGTTCCGACAGAAGTATGGTCTAGACAGTGAAATGCCTCCCTATAATTGCGATCGGTTTCGGACTCCCCTCCCCAAATCGGGACAACTGCGGCTCTTTTAGCTATCCATATTTCTTAAGAGAAGACGCCGGCGAGTGACTTAAGTCAAGGTGTCGCTGTGAGTTACCGCACCCACTGTCGTACCGATTCAACACCGAGCGTTTCTCTCGCTGATTTGACGGGCCGTAAACTCGGCGCAATAGGTCAGCAATATCGAGGTCCCAGTTCCAGAGCAGATTTTCAAAATGGAACGGACGTTCCAGCGGCCGCAAAAGCATATGGCATTGTCCCAGGGAGCCATAACTTGGATACCTTGACCATCTTCGGGGTCTAACTGACAATCAAGGGACCCAGTTGATATGCAGTCGTTTCAGGCTGCTCTAAGCAGGATTTTGATGCACCATTGGCGATAACAAGATGCGTTTGCCTCTCCGTTATATTCGTCGTGTCTAAATAGTTAATTTGGCTTGTCACGCGGATGGCTCGAACGCGGTTTGACGTGTTGTGCAATTCGAGGACTCAGTTCGACTGGTGAAACAATGTATGTGAGATATTTGCCATGTCGACGACGAACTCAACTTCCGCTACTAGCACGCAGGTGCCCGATTCTCACGGACGTTTTGGGGCTTACGGTGGTCGGTATGTTCCGGAGACACTAACGCGAGCACTGGTCGAGTTAGAAGCCGAATATGCTGCTGCCCGGCAGGATGCTACATTTCAGTCGGATCTAGAGCAGCTCCTAAAAACATTTGTAGGGCGTCCCTCGCCGCTATACCACGCCAAGCGCCTAAGTCAGACGGTTGGTGGGGCTCAGATTTGGTTCAAGCGAGAAGACCTAAACCATACGGGTGCTCACAAAATCAACAACACATTGGGGCAGGCGTTACTCACACTTCGTATGGGTAAAAAGCGTGTTATTGCCGAAACTGGCGCTGGGCAGCATGGCGTGGCGACTGCCACGGCTTGCGCGCATTTCGGTTTACCTTGCGTGGTTTACATGGGTGCCGAAGATGTGCGACGTCAAAGGCCGAATGTCTTCAGCATGAAACTTATGGGCGCGGAAGTTCGACCAGTGACCAGCGGGTCCCAAACGCTGCGCGATGCTGTGAATGAAGCTCTGCGGGACTGGATGGCTTCTGTCGAGGATACGCACTACATTATTGGATCTGTCATTGGTCCGCATCCGTTCCCCATGATTGTCCGCGATTTTCAGTCGGTGATTGGCAAAGAAGCACGGCAGCAAAGCCTCGAGGCTTGGCAGCGCTTACCTGATTCGGTGGTGGCTTGCGTGGGCGGAGGCTCCAATGCGGCAGGGATTTTCTTTCCCTTCATAGATGATTCGGAAGTGCGGCTCGTTGGCGTTGAAGCAGGAGGCTTGTCGGCCTTGCCAGGTGAGAATGCTTCTCCATTAACACATGGGCAACCTGGAGTGCTACACGGAAGTTTTAGTTACGTAATGCAAGACGAAGATGGACAGACATGTCCGGTACATAGTGTTTCCGCTGGGCTCGACTATCCGGGTGTAGGCCCCGAACACAGTTACTGGAAAGATACTGGACGAGTTCAATACACCGAGTGCTTGGATGGTGCGGCGCTCGAGACTTTTGATCGAGTTGCTCGAACCGAAGGCATCTTGCCAGCTCTCGAATCCTCGCATGCCATTGCAAAAGCAATGGAAGTGGCAGTGGGAATGCCCACCGACAAGATCGTGCTCGTGTGCCTCAGTGGACGTGGTGACAAAGATGCAGCGGAAATAGCTCGGCTGCGCGGTATGGAATACTAACCTAAGCGAATGTCTAAGGTGAATAACTCACCATGTAAGCCGATAGTCCAGTGTTTACCTCCTTAATGTTCAGCATCGCACGCATTCCAGACGAATGAATTTGTTATTTTTTTAACTTGAATAAGCCGCTTTCATGTCTGCCATTGATCAACGATTTGCTCAGCTCCGCGCATCCGGTCGCAAGGCGTTTATCCCATTTGTTACCGCCGGTGATCCAAGCTTGGAAGTCACCCGTGATGTGCTCTTGCGATTGTCGGCTTGTGGATGCGCTTTGGGCGAAGTGGGGATTCCGTATAGTGATCCCATTGCTGATGGGCCAGTTATTCAAGCTTCTTATACGCGGGCACTTGACCGAGGAATACGACTGAAGGAAATCTTGGCTACTGTTGGTGCATTGCAAGGCGAAATCCAAATGCCGCTAGTATCCATGGTTAGCTATTCGATCATACGACGCCAAGGTGAGTCGGCGTTTCTCGATGCCGCTCAAGCGGCTGGATTGTCTGGAGCGATCGTACCCGATCTTTTGGTGGACGAGGAAGATGGTTTTCGCCGGTTGTGCCATGAACGAGATTTTAGCTTGATTCACCTCGTAACACCCACAACTCCACCAGAACGCATGCGACGTATTGCCGAACAATCAACCGGTTTCATTTATTTTGTTTCGGTGACGGGCATCACAGGCGAGCGTACGAAACTACCCGTGGAACTACTGGACAAGGTCTCTTGGCTGCGTGAGCGTACTTCGGTGCCCGTTTGCATTGGATTCGGGATCAGCCAAGTTGAGCATGTTCGTATGCTTTCTCCGGTGGCCGATGGCCTAATCGTGGGTTCTGCCTTCGTGCGTCGACTAAGTGAATCCACCAGTCCGGAAGCTGCCATTAAGGCGTGCGAAGTACTAGCCCGAGAATTAATATCTGCGATGGATTCGACCCAAGCATAGCTGTCCTGCATTTTGGCCAGGAATAAGCATTAACGCATGATCCTGGGCGCTTCGAATGAAATGCCATTTTGATTGTGCCGACACTTGACGACATTGCCAGATTCATCCGTCAAGAATTCGACACTAGCTTCAACGACTCGCCACGCGAATTCTGTCGCTGTCTTGGCAAAGATCGGAAGTTTGGGCTGTCCCGTAATTCTTGCGAATAGTTGCGGGCCGTCTCGGGTGACTTTCATTACCACCTCAGGACCATACTGATATTCGCCTACAAATTTGTCTAATTGGGCTTCGCTAATCTGCAATACATCGGTGAGTTTGGGTGCGGTGAATGAGGCACCGTTTTGAGTGTGTCGGGCAGCGTTAACGTTTCCCTGTTCATCACGCAAAAACGTTACTTCGGCATCGACAATTTTCCAAAAGAACTCGTCCTTAGTGCGTGCATATATCGGGAATTTGGGTTGGTCCGTTAGCTGAGCGTAAAGCTGCTTACCATCCAGAGTTACTTCCATAACCGCGCCTGAGTAATCGTATCGTCCGATACAGTTTAGCAATGATTGCTGATCTAGCGAATCGTCCTCTTGAATCGGCGGGAGTTTGGAAATTTCGTCTGCCAGAAAATTCTCAGCTAGCAAGTGGGTAATGGTCTGAGGCGACAAAGTCGGATGAGATGGAAAGCTATTGGTCAAAACTACGATCGAAGTATGTTGTTCAGGGAAATAACGCAGGTCACATGACCATCCGTTCAATCCGCCTGAATGTCCGATGACCGGCAAGCGTTTGATTCGGTTGACAACAAGTCCGTATCCATAAGACATTCCATCCTCTCCTTCAGGCAGTTTAACGGGCGTGGTTGCTGCTGAGTAGGACGCCGAGCTTAAAACCTTACCTTCATGCAGGGCCTCATTCCAACGGTTTAGATCGTGGATCGTTGAATACATGGCTCCTGCGCCTCCCGCCCAGCTCATGTCCCAGTCGAGTGCGAATTGGTATTCACCTTCGACGAATGAGTAGCCTACTGCCATTCTTTTCGGCGGCAAGGAGTTTTCATATATTCCAGTACTATCCATACCAAGTGGTTCAAAGAAAACGCTTTGCAAGTATTCTGCAAGGGGTTTTCCAGATACCTTCGACGCAATCTCTCCCAATAAGAAATATCCCGAGTTGCAATAATGAAACTTTTGTCCTGGAGAGAAATCCGGTGCATCGTTTTGAAACCATTCGATCAATTCCGGCGCCGATATGGGTAGAGTTACTCGTGAGTAGAATTCTGGTCTTTCCGTATAGCTATGCAACCCCGATGTGTGAGTCAACAATTGCCGTAGCACGATGTTGTCGCCGCCAGGGAAATTGGGCACGTACATAGTCAAGGGATCATCAAGGCTAAGCTGCTCTGCTTCGGCGAGTCTCATTACTGCAGCGGCAATGAATTGCTTGGTAATCGAGCCAATTCGAAATTGAGTTTCGGAGGTTAACGGTAACTTTTCGTCGATATTGGCTTGGCCAAAGGCTGCCTCATACAACACATGGCCATTTCTGGCAATCAATACTACCGCTCCACTAGTCTTTTCGCTTGTTGCACGACGAAAGTACTGGTTGGACTGCTCGACAAAAGTCTTTTCATCTCCTCGAACGCGCGAATTCGCACAAAGTAGTGTGGCCAGCACTATTAAGCTAACGATCATTCTCATTTGTCCTCTCCCGCTTGCAAAGGTTTTACACTATTCTTGCACATTAACATGGGGTCTATGAGTACTACTAAGTCTTTTCGAAAGTTGGCCTAGCGGCGATGCTATCCTTGTTCAGAATCGAACATTAATTATCTTCATCGCTGTGCTTGGTCACTGCAGGAATTCGGGTCTAGCATCCTTTTGTCAACCCGCGACCAACGAAAGCAGGAAAGAACTCGAACTAGTTGGTTCCTCGGCCTGAGTTTTTTTGCGAAACTTGAATGCAGATACCGCATTCTCCATTGTCAAGTAGGCTATCTGGCAACCCATGGTCACCTGACAGATCGAAATCATGATACGCTTTTGATTAGCAAAATTTTTGGAATATTTTGAGGGAACAATCGATGGCTAACAAAGATTCTGAAATTCCGTCTCCAGACGCAATTCGCAACCTCTGTTTGTGCGGCCACACGGGCACCGGCAAAACAACTTTGTGCGAGCGGTTGCTATTTGAAGCAGGCGAGATCAATCGCATGGGCGAAGTGGAGGCCGGGAACACGACAAGCGACTATACGGAGGAAGAACGTCATCATTTGCATTCTCTTCAGCCAAGTATCATTCATTTCGATTATGAAGGGCATCACGTAAACATTATTGATACGCCTGGAATGTCGGATTTCGTCGGGCATGCAATCGCCTGTTTTCCAGCCGTAGAAACGGTCGTGTTATTGGTAAATGCGGTAAAAGGCATTGAGAGCGAGACTCGTCGTCTGATGAAGATTGCTTCTCAACGCAATTTGCCACGCATGATTTTGGTAAACAAAATCGACTTACCTGAGGCCGATTTGGAGGCAGTGACAAATCAGATTCGCCAGGAGTTTGGGGATGTTTGTTTGCCAATCAACTTGCCGAGTCCAGACCGGTCATCGGTTATTGAGATCTTCGAGACAGATGCTCACGACGAAACGGCGTTTAGCTCCGCCGAGGTCGCGCATCGCCAAATCGTCGAGCAAGTTGTTGAAGTGGACGACGAATTGACAGAGAATTATCTTGACGGCGGTGAAGCTAAACTGGAACCTCAGAAACTTCACGATGCGTTTGAAAAAGCACTTCGCCAGGGACATTTGGTACCCATTGTTTATGCCTCGGCTAGGACCGGCGCTGGTATCAAGCACCTTTTGCATGTTGCAGCTTCTCTGCTCCCCAGTCCATTGGAAGGTAATCCCCGACCTTTCGTTCAGGGTGATGAGCCACTAAAGACTGAATTTGACCCAGAAAAACCGACTATCGCTCACGTATTTCGTGTAGCTAGTGACCCGCATATCGGCAAAATGGGAATCTTCCGGGTGCATCAAGGTGTTGTTCGCAGTCGTAGTGAAATGTTCTTGGATGATCACAAAAAATCACTTCGCCTCGGGCACGTTATGCGACTTCAGGGCAAGGAGCATCGGGAATGTGACGTCATTGGTCCAGGGGAGATCGGAGCGATTGCAAAAGTCGACGAAATTCACTTCGATGCGGTGTTGCATGATGGGGCTACGCCAGAAAATCCACCGCATTTAGTGTCGTTGCCGCTCCCCAAACCCATGTATGGGTTAGCTTGTGAACTGAAAAGTCATGCAGATGAGACGAAGTTTTCGACTGCCATACAAAAACTTCAAGCCGAAGATCCATGCTTTCGCCTAGAACGTATCTCGGCTACTAAGCAAACTGTGATGCTTGGATTGGGTGAGCTGCATCTGCGTGTGGTGCTAGAGAAACTCAGTTCGATGTACGGCATTGAGCTGATTACATCACCGCCAAAAATTGCCTATAAGGAAACCATCACTTCGACTGCTGAGGGGCACTGCCGTCACAAAAAGCAAACGGGCGGAGCAGGGCAGTTTGGCGAAGTCTATTTGCGGGTCAAACCATTGCCGGAAGGCCATGACTCAGGATTTGAGTTTACCAATGCCACTGTGGGTGGTTCAATTCCTAGGCAATTCATGCCAGCCATTGAGAAGGGCATTCGTCAAGTTCTTTCCGACGGGGCAGTAGCGGGGTATCCACTTTCAGGTGTAGCAGTCGAAGTATTTGATGGCAAGCATCATGCAGTTGATAGTAAAGAAATTGCATTTGTGACCGCAGGTCGTAAGGCGTTTTTAGATGCGGTTCGAAAGGCGACTCCAATTCTGCTAGAGCCGTTTGTGGAAGTTGATGTGGTCATTCCCCATCAGTACATGGGGGACATTACCGCCGATCTTTCTACTCGTCGAGGTCGAGTCAATGATACTCAGGTTCATCGAGAATTGTGTACGATCAAGGCCACTGCGCCGTTAGGTGAACTTCAGACTTATGCCACACAACTAAGAAGCCTAACTGCCGGTGCTGGCGTATTCAGCATGCAATACAGTCACGACGAACCGGCTCCCCCCGATATTCAGCGGGCAGAAATGTCGGCTTATCAACATCATGATGAAGATTGAGAATCGGCGGCAAGTAACGCTGCGAGTTCAAGATAAGTGAAGCCGTCCCAGTGTGGGACGGCAGTTTTTCCACTTGTGAGTAAGCCGTGACTGCACTCGAATTACAAAACAGAGTTTCTGCCGGCTGGATGATTTTTCGAATTGCGTTGGAAGAGAGACTGACGTACCGAGGCGATTTTGCCTTAGGGACGATGATGCGTTTCCTGCCGATCATAACGCATATCTTCTTGTGGTGGGCTGTATACGAAAGCGTCAACGGAGGTCGCCTTGCGGGATACTCTTTTGGCGACATGGTTGCCTATTACTTGCTTTCCATGCTCGGGCGAGCATTTTCCAGTATGCCTGGCCTAGCATCCACGGTAGCCAAGCAAATCCGCGAGGGAGAGATCAAGAAATACTTGATTCAACCAATCGACATGCTTAATTTTATGTTGCTGGGTCGTGCCGCCCACAAAGTGGCATACTACACGGTAGCAACCATCCCTTTCGCAATCATGTTCTTTCTTTGCCGAGGATACTTCGAAAGTGGCATTCCCAATCTTCAGGTCTGGATTGCATTTGTACTCAGCCTA
Source organism: Planctomycetales bacterium (assembly GCA_020427005.1). Lineage (GTDB taxonomy): Bacteria > Planctomycetota > Planctomycetia > Pirellulales > Pirellulaceae > Aureliella. The sequence continues at coordinate 173,818 of JAGQOY010000001.1, read as the reverse complement.
TTCATGGCATTCACGCTGGGTTTTTTCTTAGACCTATGCATAGGATTAGTTGGGTTTTGGTTTTTAGAGATCAGCTCTCTGTTGTTCGTTTACATGTTGCTGAACTTCTTTCTGTCCGGACATATGTTTCCATTGGATCTATTGCCATCACATTGGCATATTTTGATTTCCTATCTGCCCTTTAAATACTTAGCTTATTTCCCTGCCGCCATCTATTTGGGGAAGATTCCTCAGGAATCCCTGTGGCAAGAAATCGGCATCGAGTTGATGTGGTTGGTTGGCATGATTTTGCTCGCTAGAGTGCTCTACCAACGCGGGCTAAAACGTTACAGTGGCTATGGCGGCTGATTTTTATTTCTCATCGACTCAAGCACCCCATCGATGCATCCCAATTACTTCCGAGTCTTTCTCACGTTCGCCCGCAATTCGTTAGTTCGAGACATGATGTTTCGTGCCAATTTCTTGATTGAAGCGATAACCGGGTTGGCCTGGGCATGCATGAATTTGGGATTCTATTGGATTGTATTTGAGTACACCGATTCGATTGGCCGAGAAACGGGCTGGGGAAAATACGAGTTTTTTGTTTTCCTCGGAACCACTTGGATCGTAAACTCGATTGTACAGACCTTTTTCATGCCCAATCTGGATGAATTCAGCGAGCTTATTCGCACTGGCGGCTTGGATTTCGTGTTATTAAAACCCATTGATTCCCAGTTCCTTATTTCACTCAGAAAAATCAATTGGTCCGGTCTATCATTTTTGGGGTTAGGCGGCGTAACCGTTTGGCTAAGTATTCAACAATTGTGTCAGCGCGCTGTTTCGCCCTGGCAACCAGACGTGGGTACTTTCATCTTCTACCCATTGTTTATCCTTTGCGGCGTAACGGTTTTGTACAGCCTGATGATTTGTTTGGCAGCCACAAGCGTCTGGCTAGGAAGAAATCAGACTCTGTATGATTTTTGGTTTTACATTACCAATTTTTCTCGCTATCCCATGGAAATTTACACGCGAGGATGGGGGCTGCCTCTGTACTTTCTTTTTACCTATGTCATCCCAGTATTGATTGTCGTCAATGTCCCAGCCCGAATCATGGCGCAGCCCATCTACGGTGGAGCTAGTCACCGCGGATGGCTGCCCGTATTCATGTTGTGCGCCACCGTGATTACCTTTTTTGCCAGCCGTTGGGTATTCAATCGTTCGCTGAGCGCCTATCGAAGTGCCAGCAGTTAGATTGTTTGGGTGTCAACGTAGCTGCGCCAACTAAGAGTGCATTATCAAGCCAATTCTCGACATAAAGCCAAAACTATGTGTGGTCTAGTTTGTCAACGGAATTCCTACGCACGATTCTTTTTCGTGATGTACACGATATTTGGTGCATTCGTAGGGGTGCAAATCCGTAACCTGTGTGCACAGGAGAGTGCACAGGAATCTACCAAGCTCGGCTCGGTACGAGGTACTGTACGCTACGTTCCCAATCCCGCTAAATCATGGCGTTTAGGGAGATACTATATTGCTAACGCCAAAACAGGAGAATTAGCCGAAGCCGTGGTAGCATTGACTGGTCGAGATCTCGCTCTAACTTCGACCGAGCGTGAAGCGCAAACGGTTGTAGTAGATCAGAAGAATTTTCAGTTTACTCCTGAGACCGTCGCTTTACGGGCTGGTGACCGAATTCGCTTTCTTAACAGCGATGACCACGCCCATAACGTGCGCACGGAACATGACGATCAGGCCTTTAATGTAACCATGCCTCCGGGAGAAGAACATGTTGAGACTTTTGCGGTCGGTGCCGGTATCAACAATCCTTACCGTATCGATTGTGTATTCCACTCGGCCATGCGAGCTTGGGTTTATGTATTCGATCATCCGTGGTATCAGCTCACAGCCAAAGATGGCAAATTCGAACTTGTAAACATTCCACCCGGTGAATATCGTCTAGAAGTTGTGCATCCCGCTGGCTCACTAAGAACGCGACAATCTATTGTTGTGACAGCCGGAAAAACCGACGAAGTTGAAATTAAGCTAACTATGCCGGACTAAGGGCTCCGCACCGCAGGTCAATCCGCTGATAGTGGCAACATGTTAGAATCTATTTCCCTCAATCTAATTCTACCCATTGAAATTCCGCCTTTGGTCGTTCCAGCAAACCAATCCTGAGGAACCAAGAAATGAAACCGATCAATCGACGCGAAGCAGGTCAAAAGGCTGCATTGGCTGCAACGGGCCTATTGGCATGGCTCTCCCAGGGAAATGGTGCACTGGTAAATGGTGCTCTGGCCCAAGAACTGACGGACGGCGAATTGGTACCGTTTTTGAATGAACCTCGTACACCTCCCAACCGCCTGGATTGGGAGGTCTTAGACACATGGCTCACACCGCAAGATCAAGTCTTTTCGGTACAGCATTATGGAGTGCCAAAATTCGATTATGACAGCTACCGACTAGATGTTGGCGGTCTAGTCGACAAGTCTTTGAGCTTAACCTTAGCTGACATCAAGGCTCGACCCAAGTCGGATGTCACGATGGTTCTTGAATGTGCAGGCAACGGATCTAACGACGGTTTTATGAATGCAGTCTGTAACAATCGCTGGTCCGGTACTCCATTGATGGACTTGCTGGACCAGTGCGGAATCAATTCCGCAACTACCGAAATAGTCTTTTTTGGTAAAGACACACAGGAAGAAGTTCTACGTCCCGGCACGAAACGTGAACTTAAAGTGGAAGTGCCCTTTGGGCGTAGCATGTCCATCGACGACGCCCGTCGATTGGCTCCGCTTCTCGCGTATGAGCGAAACGGCGAACCCATTGAACACCGCAATGGAGCGCCCATCCGGTTGATAGTGCCGGGCTGGTACGGAGTAGCCAACGTGAAGTGGTTGTCTCGCATCGAGTGTCGAGATCGGCGTTACATGGGGCGTTATATGGCTCGAGATTATGTAACCGTACGTGGAGAGCGACAGGGCGATGAAGTTGTCTTTGTTGAAACTTCAGTAACTAGGATTAATCTCAAATCGGTCGTAGCACGTGTTACCCGCAAGCCGACAGAAAATGAAAAAATACCCTTGCATGCTTTTGGAGTGGCTTGGGACGATGGCACTGGAATAGAGCGAGTTGAAGTTAAAGTTGACGAGGGTCCCTGGCAGCCAACTAACCTCGATGTAGAAAACCGCTCCCAGTTTGGTTGGACATTTTTTTCTATCGAGTTGCCTCCAGTTTCGGCCGGCGAGCATACGATCGTCTCCCGCGCAATCGATGCAAAGGGACGCATTCAGCCCACTGCGGAAGATGATGAGATTGCGTTAAAAAGAACCTATTGGGAAGCCTATCAGCAATGGCCTAGATCTTTTTCTGTTGAGGCATAGAGCCAAACAGAGCGAGGCAGATGGATGGTGAGCAGACTTCACGTAAGAGTAGCGTATGATCGCCCGTTTGTTCAGTGATTCCTTGGGACAAACGCTACACGATTGTGCGACTTGCGCTAGGCAGCTCGCCTTGCATTGAGATTCTCAAGCGTTGGCAGCTTGCGACCCTGCAATTGGTATACATAACGGAGAACTTCCGCAACCGCAGCATACTGTTCTACCGGAATCGGCTGCCCAATGTCAGCTAACTTGAACAAAGCCTGTGCCAGAGGCTTGCGTTCCAAAACTGGTATGCCGTGGGACAAGGCGAGTTTTCGGATACGTGCTGCCACATGTCCTGCACCTTTGGCGACGACGATGGGAGCGGTCATCGTGGCGATATCAAATTTGATGGCGATAGCCAGCTCGGTGGGGTTGGTAATGACGACATCTGCTTCGGGCACCGCATTCTGGATGCGATTCAAAGCCAGTTGCCGCTGAACGGCGCGGCGCCGTGCGATGATTTGCGGGTCACCGTTCATTTGCTTGATTTCTTCGCGAAGCTCCTCGTCGGTCATTCGCAAATCTTGCTCCATCTTCCACCATTGGAACGCGTAGTCAAAAACTGCAAGCAACAACAAGATGACAGCTGTGCGAATACACAGATCCATAGTTGTGTTCCAAACTAGCCCACCGATTTCTCCGGTGGTCAACATATGAGCGTTTTGAATGGCTGCCCATTTTCCCCAGAGGCCAAAGGCTATCACGCAAACTACCAAACCGATTTTCAGTAGTCCAAATCCCAATCGAGCAAAATTTGGAAGCGCGAACAATCGCTTGGCGCCACTTACAGGATTGATTCTTGAGAAATCGAAGTTCACTTTCTCTGGTAGGAACAAGATGCCCACTTGAAACCAATTGTTGATTAAGGCAACAGCGCAAACCGCTACCATGATCGGCAATAGAGCCCATAGACACTCAATCAAACTGGCTGCCACTAGGCCTGCTGCCGAATGTGGATCGAGCGTCCAGTAGCGGGGCTGCTGGAAGCCAGAGATCATAAGCTCCGCCAATTTGTAGAGTACTTTGGGCCCCCACCACCATAGAATCGACACGGCCAACAACAGTACTAATGCAGAACCGAGATCGTGGCTGCGCGCTACCTGCCCTTGTTCGCGTGCCTTTTGACGGCGATGGGGAGTAGCCTCATGTTTCTTTTCACCCGATTCAGCCATCAGATCCTAGTGTTCAAATACAGGGTCCAAGTTTCCGTCTTCAAGAATAGAACCTGACTGCATTGCTAGGCTCCTTTCACGTTTCCCGCGGGTCAGCCACCACCACGCGAAAGCAGGTATCTAGCCAGCTCGAAAGTTCTTCCTGATAGATCCATGACACGCTACCCAACGATAGGCTAAGCAGAACAAGCAACGATAACACGTTGATATTGAAACCAATAGCCAAAATATTCAACTGAGGTAATGTACGAGCTAATAGGCCTGTAATTAGATTTGATAATAGTAGTGCAGTGGCCAATGGTGCGGCTGCGCGAATCCCAATTACGAATGAATGCTGCACCATCTCTTCCAACTCTGCCAGCCAATTCGTTTCAATGACAATGGCACCTGCCGGGTATCGTTCGAAACTTTGAAGACAACATTCCATTAACTGTCGATGCCCACCAATTAACAGGAGAATTGCCATAGAAAGCCAGCCCAACATATTTGCAACTACGGGCATTTCTTCGTTAGAGCCTGGATCTACCGTCATGGCCATATCGAACCCAGCTAAATGCCCAATCGACTGTCCTGCAATTTGAAGGCAGATAATAGCAAGCAAAATGATGCTGCCCAGAAGAATCCCAAGAAAAACCTCTGCAGCCAGAGCGATTATCATGTGGAATAAGTCAATTGGCATCACCGAGGCGTCCGCCATGGCCAATGGCGAGATAAGGGCTGCGATCGAAATTGCGATGAGCGCTCGGATATGCATTGGCACAGCCGCAGAGCGAGTTGGCGGCGTCAACATCAATGCAGGGCTAATGCGAGCCAATACGGTAACGAATACCCACAACGGTTGACTAACTAAGCCGAATAGCATTTCACCCATGCCAGCGTCCTTTGCTGGGACTTGTGATCTCGTTAGCGTCGACTGACGATTTCCGGAATGTCCTGATAAGTTTTTCGCGTGTACTCAATCATGCGATCTGCAATCCAGGGCAAGCAGAAGACCAGTGCCAGGACCATGGCCACGATTTTGGGAACTGCGTTGAGCGTCTGGTCTTGAATCTGTGTCAATGCTTGTAGAAGGCTGATTACTAAGCCTACCAACATGCCCATGATCAATAAGGGCGAACCAATCAAAGTTGCCGTCATTACGGCATTGCGCACCAAGTCTACTGCATCGCCCGTATTCATTAATTTATCCCTCAGTCCATTTCCCTAAGCCAATGTCCCGAAGCTTTCCAGTAACATCCCAATTACTAGACGCCAACCGTCCACAAGCACGAATAGCAGCAATTTGAATGGCAGCGAGATCATGGCAGGCGGTAACATCATCATGCCCATCGAGATCGTTACTGCTGCCACCACCAAATCGATCAACAGGAATGGCAAAAAAATCTGAAAGCCCATGAGGAAAGCAGTTTTCAGTTCACTCAGCATGAAGGCAGGCAGCAGAACGCGCAGTGGCACATCTTCGAATCCAGCAGGGGGCGTCGATCCGGGTTGGTAGAAAGCGTAGAAAAGCATGACATCATCGTCGTTGTTAGCGAACGAAATCTGCAGGCTCATAAAAGTGCGAATAGGATTTACCCCCGCTTCCCAAGCCTCTTGCATGCTCATCGTCGAATCTGGTGCTGTGTAAGGTTTGATCGCTTGATCGTAAACTTGATTCCAGATCGGGGACATGATGAATAGTGTCATGAACAATGCAATGGATGTAATCACTTGACTGGGAGGAAGTTGTCCTGTCCCCAAGGCCTGTCTGAGCAGACCAAGCACGACAATAATGCGAACATAGCAAGTCGTCATCAACAAGACTGCCGGTGCGAGACTGAGAACTGTCAATAGTAGGATTATCTGTAAGCTGCTTGACAGACCTTCTCGGCTTGTCCATTTTTCTGGCCCACCCATGAAGAAGCTCTCTTGAGCCTGGTCGCCAGCTTTTTGCATTTGCTGGTCGAGTGAGTTGGTAACCTGTTCGAAGAGTGAATCTGTGGGGGCTGTTTGATTGCTAAGGCCCGATTTCACACCGAACGTTCCTGAAGATTGGGTCGGCACCTGTGCAATTGCTACGACCGAGTTTGCACATAGGAAAACCGCAAATCCAATGAATAACTTGAGTGAACGCAAGGCCTCGGGTGGGCTTGCCATCCTTCTGTTCGACTCGGGGAACCGCTTTGCTAGCCGTTTGAGCCACGTCAACAGAGGTTGTTCATCATGCGTCAATTGGCACGGCTGCTGGTGCCAGTAGCGATGAAATTGCAAACAACTATTCATATTAGTTGTTCCCCGGATTTAGCAGAATGTTTCGAAATGAACTGGAAATGCTGCCGGGTTGCACGCTCTCACATTGGCCAGCCAATTGATCGACTTCGAGGGGATCAGTAATTTCACTGATCGCTCTGGCTTCTCCTTGAACAAGGCTGACCAGAACCAATTTGGAACCAAACCTCACTAGCACCAATTGTTGTCTGGATGCCAAAGGGGTTCGGCCTAAAACTTGGACGACCGTTTTGGGCAGGCCTTGAAAACCCGTCTGCAGAGTTTTGCGATACATGATCGCGACGCCTAAGAACAAGCCAATTACAATCGAGAGGCTTGAGCCGACCGATAGTAGTATCTGCCAGGTGCTGCGTCCGGATGGGACAGAATGCCGGGACTCGGACTGACCGCTGGGCTTGAGTGGTATGTGCCCTTCGGCAACTGTGTTGGCCTCACGTTCGATGTTCGAATCAACCGAATGAATTGCGGCATTGGTAGACACCAACCCGATCTGAGGCATGGTGGGATCTGTTGTTGACGACCACTGAGCTGTACGAACGTCTTGATCGACGGGCGAGAACGCATTGGAATGCGGGGGACCCTCAAGTTGCACGCTGGAAGGAGTATAACGCTGGGGAACAACAGCGGCGGAATCGCCAACTTGCTGTGGCGCATCACGCAGAACAGCTTGAGGAAGTCGGCTGGAAGCTGACGGCGCCGTGATTTGATCGGTTTGCGCGCGGAGCAGGGGAGTTGAACTGACAATTGTCAGCGCGATGAGGCAGAAAGTTGCCACAGGCTTTTGTATGGGTCGCATGTCGACATCCTTGTCGAACCGCCAATGAGTCTACTTTTTTCAACAGGCATTCGGCCTGATCCTGATCCTTATGGTTTGCGGGTAAGTACCATAAGTTCGGAGAGTTCTAATCCAGTGAATCGGAACCAATAAGTTGTGCGACGCGCACGCAGAAATTGTCATTCAGAACTAGAATTTCGCCTTTTGCCACTAGTCGACCGTTTACAAAAAGGTCGACTGGGTCTCCTGCCAATTTATCCAATGTGACAACAGAGCCCCGACGCAACTTTAGGACATCTTCAAGAAGCATTTCGGTACGACCCAGTTCAACTCGCAAATCTAGGTCGACATCACGAATCAGGTCAATTGAGCACTTATCGGGTGGCCCCTCGTTGCCAACGAGGTCCTCAAGTCGAAAGGGCTGCGGAGCCTTTTTGGTACGCCCCTGTTTAGCTTGCTCAGGAGTATCAAACTGTTCAATGGCGGCTTCCGCCCCTTTTAGAATGGCATCTGCCTTAGCTTCCAAGTCGCCAACGTGGGCGGTTCCTAACATCTCGCCTTCGTCCTGCAACTGTGCAGCTGCAGGATCCTTGCCATCGGTGCTCATCGCCAGTTGCCTCCTGCAACGAATTCGAAGAGTTGACTCCTAAAACTATTCTTCAAAGACTTGATAATCAGGGAATCCAATTCCCACCAGAATCGGCTCGCCATCTACTTCAAGTACTTCGTTACTTATTGCAAGAATGCGCCGTTTAATCAACCCTAACTGGTTTTCATACAATTCGTCGCGAGTCGCATTGCGGATTTCTGTCAACATTCGATCCCGGAAACGATTTTTGCGTTCTCCGTAGAGTTTTTCGATACGTTCTAGGTCTTTTTTCCTCACTACTCCAAACAACCTAAATTCCACACGGTAACTACGATCCTGCCCGGGAGGTACAAAAGACAGTCCATATTCCTCCAAAGGAAATTCTTCAAGGCTGTTTGGATCTTCTTCCACTAACTCTTCATTGTCTTTCGTCATGCTAGCTTCGACTTTTCCGATTAGACGAGCTTCCGCCAGGGCAGCTACGTCATCCGCACTGGGTACCATGACGAAGAAGATGACAATTTCGGCGATCACAACGATCGCTATAAAGACACCAACAATTAGTTTAGGCATCAAAGAAGAGGTCGCTTTTTCTTTGATTTCAGGTGTTTCGTTGTCTGCCATGCGTTTACCTAACGATACGAAATGGTTTTTGCGAATGCTATCAATCTGGAATTGTTATTGGTTGGCGGATCCCACTTCCGAGGAGGTCGTATTTGGAATCGTGAGTTCGGCTCGTTCTTCGTCCGTGCCCGACAGTTTTTCTGCGGTTTCATCTAGCAGAAATACTTCGACGCGAGGGTTCTTGCGAGTTTTTTCTGGGTCGGTTGAAACATACATGGGTTCCCAGGCTCCAGCCGTTGAAGGGCGGATGCGTTCGGGTGGAATATCATGGTTTTCAATCAAGTACTTCATAACACTCCGAGCCCGTCGATAGGCAAGGTCCATAGCATCCATGGGCTGGTTGCTCTGAATACCCAATTGCGGTGATGTATGTCCTCGGACCTCAATCTTTTGTGGCTTGCCAGACAGCTGTTCGATCTCAGCATCAAGTACTGCTTTGCCCTCGTCATTGATTTCAAATTCACCTTCCTCAAAAAACACGACTGTCCCAATTGCCGTATCGCCGCCCGGCCGGACAATCCGAACTCGTTCGTGGTCACCGACTGGGGCTTTGGTTGGTGCGCCTCCCTTATGGGTATCTAACTTCTTGGCTCGGCCTTGAGTTGATAGCACTCGGAATTCACTGGACCGCGCTTTGTGGGTACCCGGGGAGGTGCTCTCCATTGACAATTCATGGCCAAATTGGCGGCGCATCGATTCCACCATGGCCTGAAACTTCTCTTCTTGTTTGATCTCGCTCATGGATACAAGCATGATGAAGAAGGTCAGCAAGAGTGACATCATGTCCCCGAAGGTTACCACCCATTCGGGAATTCCCATTGGTGGATCTTCTTCCATCGCTTATTCCTTAACCGGTCGTTTCTTGGGGTGCAAATAAGTCAGTAGGCGTTGTTCCAAGGCGCGTGGGCTTTCGCCAGACTGTATTGCTAACACGCCTCTCACAATCAACTCCATGGCATTCAACTCATATTTGCTAAGTAATCCTAGCTTTTCTGCAAATGGCTGGAAAACAACATTGGCAGCAATAGCACCATAAAGTGTAGTAATCAGAGCCACGGCCATACCCGCACCGATCCCCGATGGATCCGACATATCTGAGAGCATCATGATTAGACCCATCAGGGTCCCAATCATTCCGTAGGCCGGAGCGAATCGAGCCAATTGGTCCAGAATAGACCTGCCCTCACGATGGCGACGACAGACTGATTCCATTTCTGTCCGCATAACCGACTCAATCGTATCCGCGTCATTGCCGTCGATTGCCATTTGAATACCAGACTTAATTACCGGATTGTCCACTTCGGCCATCTTTCCTTCTAAGGCTAGCAAACCATCGCGACGTGCCACTTCCGCCAAACTAACGAGCTGGTTGATAAGTGTAAGTAGGTTGTCTTGCCTATTTAGAAATGCTTTCTTCATCACCATCGGCAGGGCCATGAAGGAATTCAGAGGGAAGGCCATCATGCCTGCCGCAAAGGCTCCACCGATCACGACCAATGCCGACGGAATATCGATAAAGGCTGAAAATGGCGCGGTTCCCATCATGATAGAACCGATGATCAATGCATTTGCTAACAAGAATCCAACTAATGATGTAATGTCCACTGGCATCTACTCCGAGCAAATAGCTCCTTGAAAGCCAAGTCCTGCCCCCAGGGAAGGAATCATGTGCTTGCGTTGCTGGTACTCCACGGCTAGCTCAACGACACGATCCATCGACTCTCCAACAACGATCCTTTCGCCCGAAGTGAGCGTCACGAACGTATCGGGACGCGCCTCAACATAGCGAATCAAATCGGCGTTCAAGATAAATGCTTGTCCGTCGAGACGAGTCAATTTGATCATGCACGTTTCCCCAACCTCAGTTTCTGGCCTCGCACGTTTTGGCAGGACACGTTCTGCGTGAACCTGAGTTCCAATGGAGACTAGCCATTCTTGTTCCACGTTCATTGGAAGGTTAGGTTATGCACAGTGATTAGGGCTGTGGCTATGAAAATTTGCCTCAGAATCCAACGTTGTGAGAGCAATTCGTGCTCTTAATAGAGTTGGCAAAGCTGAACCCTCGGCCAATCTACTTGCATAATCACGGTAATGATTAAAACCGACAGAATCGGAAATTAAGAGAATTCGGGCTCATTGCCGTTGCCAAGGTCGCGAACAAGACCGCCTAGCAGGCTGCTGAAAAAGTAACTCGAAGCGTCAGCGAGGGAATGTGCCCAGCCCCTCACTGACGCTCTGACGCTTCGGGTTACTTATCGTCCACAAGATTTTGCAAATCAACTTTTCATCACCCTGCTAGGGCTCTTTCAATGAACGAAGCAAGAAGTGCCTTGCAACTAAATGTCTGCGTACGGTTCTTCGATCAGATGGACATAGCTGTTGTATCTACGAGGATCGATGCGCCCATCTGCGACTGCTTCCAAGACAGCACACCCGACCTCATGTATGTGCGTGCAATCAGGAAATCGGCAATGATTGACGTACGGACGCAACTCCCGGAACAATCCTGCGGTTTCGGCGGCTGTAATATCCCAAAGCTCCAGTTGGCGGATACCGGGAGTATCGACGATGTAGCCACCGCAGGCTAGCGACAATAGTTCAGCCGTAGTGGTTGTATGCTTGCCTTTGAAATTGTCACAGCTAACGGGCTGTACGCGTAGGCCGAGGCCATGTTCAATCGAATTCAGGAGGGAACTCTTACCAACTCCACTTTGCCCGGTAACTACGCTCTGCCGATTTTGGATGAACCGTCGAAGCATATCGATGTTCCAACCTCGCGACGCACTTGTCATCAGAGTTCGATAGCCCAGCCGAGCATACACACCGAGCAGTGGCTGCAACTCGGTCGCGTCCACCAAATCGGCTTTGTTAATGACTATTAATGGTTCTAGCTGCGCATGCTCCGCGGTTACCAAGAATCGGTCAATCAAATGTGGCTTCAATCCAGGCTCGGACGCACTTGCCACAATAATGACTAAGTCCACGTTAGTAACCAGTATGTGTCGGCGGCCTTTGCTAGTTCTGCTCAGCACTCCATGCCTGCGGTGCACACCTAGAATTATTCCTTGGTCACATCCTTGCTGGCGAAACACAACCCGGTCGCCGGTGGCCACAACATGACGTTGATCTGTCGAGAGGGATTTGAGTAGTTGTCGCACTGCGCAACGAAACTCTTGGCCATCTTCCAGCTGCACAACGCATTCGAGGCCATGAACACGTACAACAATGCCTTGCAAAAGAGTGGGATCGTCAAACTCAAGATCGACAGATAGGCCGTCCTCGGCATCCAGATTCTGGCATCCAATAATCGTCCGATGTCTTGTAAGTTCGCCCTTGCCAGACAATCGCTCGCGGTTTGGTAATGCACCGTCTTCCAATTTATCCTGCTGAAATCGTCGCGTAAGATCCGTCGTGCGGCGCCGTCCTTGGTGATTTTTGCGGAACTCTGTACGGATCTTGTTTCGGCGATTGTTTTTGCTCATGAAGGGCAACCGATCTTACTCTAACTTCAATTCTCGCTCGAACCAGAATGAGAAGGTTCCGTATTGGATGCTTGTTCTGAGCCAACATCAATGGTTGTAGCGGATTGGTCGGGCGCAGAGACTGCATCTACGCTACTGGAGTTCGTTCGTTTATACGAATTCCGCTCTGCTGGCCCATGAATTGACGGGCCGATTAGATCTTCGATTTCCACCTCGCTAAGCTCTTCTCTTGCCAGCAAGCCCTGTGTGACCGCCTCTAACGCCTCGCGTTTTGCCTTGAGCAGCTCAAGGGCCCGATCACTAGCCTCGTTAAGAATACGAGAGACTTCATCGTCAATTAGTTCTTGGGTATGCTCGCTAAACTGCCGTTGTTGGTGCATTTCGCGTCCCAAAAACGGATCGTCATCGGATGTCTTGTAGCTAACCGGCCCCAGTTTGGGGCTCATTCCCCAATTGGTTACCATACGACGAGCAATACTTGTTGCGCGCTCCAGATCGTTTTCGGCACCTACCGTTGTTTCATCATAAATGATCTTCTCAGCTGCTCGTCCAGCCAAGAAAACAACCAACTGGTCCAGCAACTCGGTTTCACTCGAGCTGACGCGATCTTCTGTGGGAACTATCTGAGTAACACCCAAAGATCGACCGCGCGGAATAATAGTGACTTTATGGACTTTCTGCGCTCCCTCGGAATACCACGCGGCCAATGTATGTCCAGCCTCGTGGTAAGCTGTCTTTTCCTTTTCGTCTTGTTTCAAGATTTCTTCTCGCTTGGCTCCCATGAGCACTTTGTCGCGAGCAAAGTCGAAGTCTTCCATGGAAACTCGCGTCTTGTCGTTGCGAGCAGCCCATAAGGCGGCTTCATTTACTAGATTGCGAATGTCGGCGCCGGTCAGACCAATCGTAACAGCTGCCAGACGGCCTAGATCAACGTCATCATCCAGCGGGACATCACGCGTATGAACTTTGAAGATTTCCAAACGACCCTTGTTGGTTGGCCTACCGACAGTCACGTGCCGATCAAATCTACCAGGTCTCAAGAGCGCCGGATCCAGTACGTCAGGACGATTGGTCGCCGCCATTACGATGACGGAATCCGATCCCGAAAAACCATCCATCTCGCTAAGGATTTGATTTAGCGTTTGTTCTCTTTCATCGTGTCCGCCTCCTAGACCAGCTCCTCGCTGACGCCCCACCGCATCAATCTCGTCGATGAAAATAATGGCTGGCGCATTCTCTTTAGCGGTTTGAAACAAATCGCGGACTCGGCTCGCGCCCACACCCACGAACATTTGAATAAACTCGCTTCCGTTAACACTGTAAAACGGTACACCCGCTTCACCTGCGACAGCGCGGGCCAGCAGTGTCTTGCCCGTACCAGGCGGACCATTCAGCAAAACACCCTTCGGAATCCTCCCACCCAACTTTTGAAATTTCTCAGGAGCTTTGAGAAACTCGACGATTTCTTGTAAATCTGCCTTGACTCCCTCGAGACCTGCCACGTCCGAAAATGTGGTCTGTTGTTCACTCGGCTCATACCGCTTGGCAGTCGATCGAGAAAAGCTGGAAAGAAAACCACCTCCCCCCATAATTTGATCGCGGGTTCGGCGAAACATCATCCAGACAGCAACCAATAAGACGACTGTTACACCAACTATCATCAAGAATGAGAGCAATCGCAGAGGGTCCGCGGAACTGTATTCCACGACCAGTCCATCCTGCTCACGCAGAGCAGCGTCGAGCGTCTCCCGAACATCCTCCGGCAGTTGTACTCTGAACGACTTACTCAACTTTGGCAATTTGCCATCTACCGGTTCAGGCTTTTGAGGTTCACCGTTCTTGTACACGACCGGTTTGTCAGGTGGAACCTTAAAATCACCCAACCCAATTGTGCCATTGACCTGGATCGTCTGAACGTTTTTTGATTCTAGCTGTCGTAGAAAAAACGCGTAGGAGATCTCGTCCCGATTGGGGGTGGGCCAAATCAAGTTCACCAATAGAAAGCCGAGCAACACAACAATCAAAATTGGCCAGAATTGACTTCGACGTGCAGGTGGTTGCTCAGTTGGTTTGCCAGCTGGCGGCCGCTGGTTGTTGTCCATTCAAATGCCTTTAAGTGCGTTCAAGTTCACGTAAAATGCGATTCTGTTCCTGTGGGTCCAGGATTAGCGACAGTGGCCCTCGTGAGCGTGCAAGGGTTAAGCGAGGCCTTGGAAAGCCTCTTTTGGGCCATGTTGCAATTACTGGGACCATTCTATCGAGAATCCATTTTCTGTGTGGCCCCCCCCAATCAGCTTTCAGGTGCTTTTTTGGGTTACTCCCATGACCCCCGCTGCTTTTCGCCGCTGCAATTCTCGCAGAACGCGTTGCTGTCCCAACGTTCTCACCGACTCCGTATGAGGCTTTAGCCACTCTGAATGTATAACCGCCCCGGCCTGAACAGCCGCAATTACGCTGGCTCCCAATTCCTCATCACTCATACGGCGAATCTGCGCGGCTTCGAGCCATGGCACACCCGATTGAAGTACCTGAATGCTCCATGACCAATCCGGTACCGTTTCACTTTTGTCTTTTTTGGCTGGTGGGTCCGGAACTGTACTTGCAGCTGACTTGTGGGGTGCAGGAACGGCGTGAGAGGTTTGAAATTCGCCTTCATCCGATGGCGAGCTTGGTAAGTCATTCCGGTTGCTTGCGCCTTGCAGAATTCGATTCGCAGCCGCTCGAGGTTCTCCCGATCCTGGAGGCATTTTGGTGCTTGAAATTTGGCTGTCGCCAGTGGCCGTTAACCTACTTACAAGAGGCAGCAACTTGCGCTGCAATGCAGCGGATAGGCGAACGCCTTCAAGCATGATTGGGCGTTGTCTTAGGTCGGCCCACTGTGGTGCAAGTGATAGCGTAGGTCGATTGCGATTGACTTCCTGTTGTCGCAGCACCCCTGCAGCTAACAAGTTATCTAAGATCTCAATACAATCCGCTTGTCGTAATTCCCCCAAAATCCCAAACGAACCCAACCGATGAAGATTTAGTTTCTGGATTTTAGCATTTTGAGAGCCGGCCAAATATTGAGCAATCAAGTGCTTTCCAAGCCGACCATGTATTCGCGCTATGGCATCTATAACTACGGATAGGAAGCCAACCAACTGCTCCCGTGAAAACAGTTCCTCAGAGCCTTGGGCTGAACTGCTCTTTGATCTGGCGTTCGGCGCGGAGTTTTCTTGGCAAGTCTCGCCATGATTTGTTGACCCATGCAACTTCAACTCCGGCCACCCGTGTGAACGGGTACAGCGATCACATTGTCCACATGCTTTAGCTGATTGATCTCCAAAATAATTTAGGATTGCAGACTGGCGACACAATGGTGTTTGCGCATAGTTAATGACTTGGTTGAGCCGATCGTATTCCGCACTTTTACGCTTGTTCAAATTGTCAAAGTCGATTTCCAAATCGTCAAATGCCACTCCGTGGCGGACAAAATGCACTGCTCGACCACGAAATGGTGGTACATAATCCACGGCCTCCAACTTGCACAGCTCTCGCAAAGTACGGTTCAATGCCTCTCGTTCTAAACCAGACTCCTGAATCAACCAACGCGGGTGCACATAAACTTGCTCGCCCCGTCGATCCCCAACGGCTCTTTCCAAAACTCGCAATACCTTTCGACGAATCTTTGCGTCTTGGGGTAACAACTCAACTAGCGTCGGAAGCTCACTGTCGATCTTGATGACGGCTAATCCTCCACCGGTTTCTAACCGATCAATGACTCCTGTGCGAGAGATAATCTGTAATGCGCTGCCGATCGCCTCAGCCGAAACATCGATGCCAGCGGCATCTTTGATTTCGTCGAGAGTCAATTCAATCGGATCTTCTTCGCGCGTACAAATGAATTCGTAGACACGCCGAATTGTTTCCACTGATGGATAACTGTTTTCGATGAAAAATTCTTGGATGTACCTGTCCTGATAAGAGTACAGCAAAACACAGATACTTTGGTTTCCATCTCGCCCGGCTCGCCCGGCTTCTTGATAGTAGGCTTCCAATGAACCAGGGATGTTATAGTGAATCACAAATCGCAAATCAGGTTTATCAATGCCCATTCCAAAGGCATTCGTAGCCACGATGATTCGTAATTCATTGTTCATGAACCTTTCTTGAATGACGCGTCGTTGATCGAGCAATAGCCCGGCATGGTACGCACCAACTGACTGTTTCAGTTTTTTTCCAATCAATTCCACGAGGGCTTCACAGCGTTTGCGAGTGGCAGCGTAAATGATGCCTGCCCCTACGTTGGCCTGCAAGAAACGCGAAAGATCTTCTTCTTTCTCACGTTCACTTGGACACGTCACCACTCCGAAATGAAGATTCGGTCGGGCAAAACCACTCATGAATTGCCTTGGATGGTTCAATTGCAAAACGTCCACGATGTCATCGCGAACCCGGGGAGTAGCGGTCGCGGTAAGAGCCACCGTCTGAACGCCTCCCAGCCATTGGCGAAATCGTCCAATTCGTGCGTAGTCGGGTCGAAAATCATGCCCCCATTGACTGATACAGTGAGCCTCGTCGACCGCCAGCAACTGAATCGGGGTCGCCCGAATGGCTTCCTGGAAACGAGAATTTCTGAGGCGCTCAGGCGATACATACAGCATTTGATATTTGCCGGCAGCAACATCGCTGAGCCTCTGACGCTGCTCTGGAGCTGAAAGGGTACTATTGATGACGGTCGCCGGAATTCCTCGAGCTGCAAGAGAGTCCACTTGATCTTTCATCAAGGCTATCAAGGGTGAGACTACGATCGTTAGGCCAGGCCGAATGACGCTGGGCAACTGGTAACAGAGGCTTTTTCCACCTCCAGTAGGCATGATGCAAATACAGTCATTGCCAGCCACAATCGACTCAATAACTTCCCGTTGTCCTGGGCGAAATTGATCGAGTCCAAAACGTTGTAGGGCTTGGTCCAGAGGTCGAGGAGACGATTCCATCCGAATAGGTCCGCAAAAGTCATCTACTGTTTTGAAACGGTCGGTTCAAAGAACATTATTGGCCGCAAGGGCCTAAACAGGGTTTTAATGCACTCAAGTGGGCTGTTCAATGAGGCAACTTAAGAATCCCGCCTGCTCAAGGTAAACTATGCAGTTTTCTGGACCAATTTCATCCTCACGCAAACCTAATATTGACTATGCGACCCAAGTGCTTTGTTTACTTGTTGCCTGAGTATTTTTGTCCGCCATCCAATCCCTTTGCTGCCGTTGTAATAGACACGTTTCGTTTCACCACTACGGCGACAAAAGCATTGGCTAGCGGAGCAGCAAGCGTTCTAGTTGCCAAAGATATAGAGCAGGCCCATTGCTTATACGAGGTGCTTGGCAAACCCCGTCCGCTACTCTGCGGAGAACGCCATTGCAATAAGATCGAGGGTTTCGACTTGGGCAACAGTCCATTGGAATTTACTAAGGATCAGGTTGCTCAGCGAACCTTGATTTTTACTACCACTAACGGCACGCGCGCCGTGCAGGCCTGCGCCAACGCCGATTCCATTTTTCTCGGCTGCCTCCGCAATCGCAGTTCGCTCTGTCAACTTCTGAACCTTGAAAATGATCTGGATATTCACATCGTCTGCGCAGGCACTGATGGAAATATTGCTCTCGAAGATAGTATTACGGCTGGGGCAATCGTAAAGCAGCTTGTCTCACAATATGAGATTGGAAGTGATGCAACGAATCTCAGCCTGCAGGCGTGGTTGGCAATTTCGTCAACACTCGAATCTGGTGATGCGTTCCACATTCCGCTTCCGCTGTTACAAGCTCAAGGGGGCCACAATCTCGTAGCTCAGGGCTATGAACGTGATATAGAATATGCTATCGAACTAGATGTCGAACCGGCGGTCGCCAAGCTTTCAGCTAATTCTCCAGCACCCAGTTTTACGCTCAGTCGGGTTGCGTAAATCAGCCGACAAATCAGCGACCGCCGATAACACTTCAGCTGTATGGGGTCGATGAGAGAGCTCGACGAACATGCGGCGAAGCCGCTAAGGCATGTAGCTGTTGGTGTCAGCCATTGACTTAAAACACGACACCAAAACTATCGACACGTTACGAAGACGCGATAGAAAAAGTATGATTGTGGTGATGTTCAACGAGAACGACATTTCTCGTCCCATCAGAATTCGGTGTCGATTAATTGTTGACAAATCGTTCGCACGAGATTGGGATCGATGTTCGGATTGCGTTTTTTAGCTGGACCGATCAAAGCCCCCAAGCCCTTAACATTGCCTTCTTTAACTTGAGCCACGATCTTGGGGTTTTCAGCTAACAGCTCTCGACATAATTGCTCTAGCTCAGCTTGGTCAACACTTGCAATTCCCAAGGACTTGATTGCTTCCTCCAAGTCCGATGCTGGGCGGTCTAGGAAATACTGGAATACGTTCTTGCCCCTGGAATTGTCAAGCTGTCCATCATCTATCGCAACCAGCAGCGATGCTAATTTGTTGGCCGCAATCGGAAATTCAGTAATGGTCCAATTATTCTCATTTAGGGTCCGCATTACATCTTGTTGCATCCAGCTGCTGAGACGCTTGGCAGACGCGCCTTTTGTGAGCGCTTCATCAAAATACGAAACCATCGCACGTCCCTGGGACGCAATAACATCCGCGTCATAGGCCTTGAGTTCATGGTCGCGTTGCAATCGTCGGCGAACCATGAGAGGAGTTTCTCCAACAGCTGACTGAGCCCGCTGCAGTTGTGCATCTGTAATTTGTAGTGGTATAAGGTCCGGATCAGGAAAATATCGATAGTCGGCCGATTCCTCTTTCTCTCTTTGAGGTAACGTTACACCTGCCGCATCGTCCCATCCGCGAGTTTGCTTGGGGCTATCTCCCATGACTGCACCGGTTTGTTGCCACTGGCTAAATTGCCGTTTGCTTTCGTATTCCAAAGCCCGCTCGACGGCGCGAAAACTATTTAAATTCTTAATCTCAACGATTGGTGTAGCAATCGTCTTCCCGTTGTGTTCGATGTGCAGATTGACGTTGGCATCAACTCGCAAGCTGCCCTCTTGCATATTGCAATCCGAAACTCCCAAGTACGTCAATAAAAGCCTCAGCTCCGTCAAGTACGCTTTGGCAGCTACCGCTGATCGAAGATCTGGATAGGAGACGATTTCTAGCAGCGGAGTCCCTGTGCGATTTAAATCAATGCGGCTGTCTGCCTTTCCGGCCGCCTCATCGTGCATGCTTTTGCCCGCATCTTCTTCCAAATGCGCTCGAATCAAACGCACTCGCAGCGATTCTCCCTCATTTTCCGGATCAGGGAAATCGAGATGACCTTCTCCGCAGATTGGCTGATCAAACTGGCTGATTTGGTAACCCTTCGGCAAATCCGGGTAGAAATAGTTCTTGCGATCCCATTTTGTTACACTCGCGATTTCGCAATTGAGGGCCAGCCCAGTTTGAATTGCCAATTCAATGGCACGTTGGTTCATGACGGGCAACGCCCCCGGTAACCCTAAGCAGACAGGGCAAACCTGCGTATTGGATTCGGCTCCAAATACGGTTGGGCAGCCGCAAAACAATTTGCTCTGCGTACTGAGTTGCACGTGAACTTCAAGACCAATGACGACTTGATAGGGGACACTCATGGAACTTGACTCAGCGTGGTGAGAAAATGGTGCGTGTTTTACTCATAACCATAGAACATCTTGGGCATCAAGTAAGGGTGAATTAGTACGGAGTTCATGCCACTGATCCAATATGACTTCTTAACTCACCAGTCTTG
Source organism: Planctomycetales bacterium (assembly GCA_020427005.1). GTDB lineage: Bacteria > Planctomycetota > Planctomycetia > Pirellulales > Pirellulaceae > Aureliella. The sequence goes on along the minus strand of JAGQOY010000001.1, from coordinate 153,738 downwards.
GCTTTCCAGGAAATTCTAAGCTCGTGAAAATGTTGAGAATTACGAAAGCTCTGCAACTTGTTGCTGGAATAAGCCTGCAGTCTGTAGTTGGTATGCAACATTCAAAAGCTGAACCTCGTCGAGGGCAGGAGCCTGTAGCTGGACAGCCAGAGGTAGTCCAGTTTCGTCCTGACCAGCCGGTAAAGAGATACCTGGCAGTCCAGCCAGATTAGCCCCTACCGTAAACAAATCACACAGATACATTTGCACTGGATCGTCCAGCTTTTCCCCAAGTTTGAATGCCGGCGTTGGAGTCGTAGGCCCAAGCACAACGTCAACTTTGTCAAAAGCGCTCCGGTAATCCTGCGCAATTAGCCTTCGAACCCTAAGGGCCTTCTTGTAATATGCGTCGTAGTAACCTGCACTAAGTGCGAAGGTACCTAACATAATACGTCGTTTGACTTCATTTCCAAAACCTTCACTTCGGCTATTAACCATCATAGATTCCAAAGGTGAATCGGCCTGCGGGGCTGCCGAGGAGCGAAATCCATAGTGCGTCCCTTCGTACCTCGCCAAGTTGCTGCTCGCTTCACACGGAGCAATCAGGTAATATGCTGGTACCGAATACTTGGTGTGTGGAAGATGCACGTCGACCATGGTGACACCCATATCCTCAAGTAAAAGCTGTGCTCGTTCAACGGCTGCACGCACTTCTGGGTCTAATGATTCGTGCTCCAAATGTTCTCGGATAACTCCTACACGCAATCCTTTGATAGGTGCATCTAGTTGCTTGCAATATTCCGGAACCGGCTCATTCAAAGATGTGCTATCGCGCTGGTCATAACCGGCCAGAATCTGTAAAGTGCTAGCGATATCTTCCACGCGGTGGGCCAACGGGCCGATCTGATCCAAGCTACTAGCGAAGGCGACCAAGCCATATCGACTTATGCGACCGTAGGTTGGCTTCATGCCGCACACTCCACACAATGCCGCAGGTTGACGGACGGACCCTCCTGTGTCAGTACCTATCGAGATCGGAGCCAGCCCTGCAGCGACAGCCGCAGCCGCCCCTCCGCTCGACCCACCTGGAGTACAGGCTAAATTCCATGGATTACGAGTTACGCCGTAAGCACTATTTTCAGTGCTCCCCCCCATAGCGAATTCGTCCATGTTGGACTTGCCGATTGGTACCAACCCAGCCGACAAAAGCTTCTCAACAGCCGTAGCATCATAAGGAGGGACAAAGCCATTCAAGATGCGGGAGCCGCAAGTCGTTGCAATACCACGCGTACAAAGGACGTCTTTGATTGCCATTGGCACTCCTGCCAGTGGCGACAAGCTTTCGCCTGCCTGTAATCTTTTGTCTATGTTGTCAGACAACTCCAAGGCTCGTTGTCCGTCGACCAGATTCAGGGCGAAAATCCTAGAATTCAACGCCTCGACTCGATCCAGAAAATACTGGGTAGTCTCGCGACTGCTGATCTCACGAGCGGCGATTTTGCGACCTAATTCAGTAGCTGATTGAAGTTCTAATCTCGTCATCGGTGCGGCTTGAAGTGTCCGGGCATTGGGTCGAAAGGTAAAATCCTGAGCAATAAGAACTCGTGCAAACGGTCAGAATACAGAACAATCAGTGCCTGCAACCTCATGAGTTCCACTAGCTGCAAGTCCAGTTGGGCCAGTATCAAGTAACCTCCAGGCAGGACCAAGCAACGGAAACGGAGGCTATTTGCCTAGCACTGGCGGCACAAGGAAAAATTCGCCGTCAGAATTCGGGCTATTGGCCAAAGCATCCTTGCGAGGAAGGCAAGCATTTACCTGATCGGCTCGCAAAGCTGAGTGAATATCCAATGGATGTGTCATTTCTAAGATGCCATCCGTGTCGACTTCGGCTAACTGTTCAACAAAATGTACGATATCCCCAAGCTGTTGAGTCAAGTGCGCTAACTCACTCTCCGAAAAGGCCAACTTCGCGAGACTCGCGACCTTCTTAACGTCCCGGGTGGTTAGATGCACCTGTTACACACCTTTGAGATAGGGAACTGAGAATATGTCCCAAAGTCAAACCGTATGAACCGTGACGTTCACTCGTTTCAACTCATCAACCCACAAGAAGCCAACCAACAGTTCAATAGCGGTACAGGCCAAGGCAAACGGACGGCATTTTTTCAAGTAATGCAACAGAGATACGCGGCATGGGAGAGCTTTGTTTCCTCTAGTCGGGAATTTCGCGACTGGGAGTGGTCCCCATGCATAGACCAATCATTACTTCGACCCGGGCAAGGCAAATGGCTTTTGCTTGACAACCTTGCGCACTACCCCGCTCCGAATACACTGAGTGCACACAGGCAGCTTCTTATGCTCACCACTTGGCAGCTCGATTTTTACGGATTGCAAATTGGGTTTGAATTTTCGTCGTGTGATACCCGTAACCTTGGTACCAACACCGCCCAAGTATTTGGCTTTACCCCGAATCTCTACTCGATTACCAACCGAAGCTTGCTTACCACAGATAGAACATTGACGGGCCATAGTGGCTCCCTGAACCAATCGTTTGCGCTATTTTCGACTTTGTCGGCTAATCCCTCGACTAGTGGGGACAGCCCAATTCCGCACCTACCCTCAAACTCACAGAGTTCGCACTCTGGCTATTGGGAACTCAGCAGTATATCCAGGCATGCCGTCGACACAACACCAATTTGGCGTGCAGGACGGAGCCTCGCATTTTTTCAGGCTGCTCAGGCTTAGCCCATCCAAACTTTTCGAAATTACGCGGTGTGGGAAGCCAAGTTCCCTGCCAAGCAGCCCCGCCTAAAAGCTTGGTACGGCAGTGAGTAGGAGTTTTTCCAGTGCTTGATTTGCCTAATGGTTACGAGCGCGAGGCGCGAATGGCGAACCTAAATTGTCCGCGATGTGCCATTTTGGGGGGGGATTCGGCTCGACATGCAGTTTGAGGCCTGCTAAAAGCAGTTTCGTTCTGGGCTTGCTACTGATTTCAAGCGGTTAGCGAGTGGGTCCAAAGAGTTAAATTCGTTATGTATGCAGCAGTGAAAGGCATGTATGTCGACTCCGGATTCCGTCGAATACACCGACCTACTTCTGAACCTAATGGAACAGCGTTTATCGTTGCTGAGAGCGATCTTGCCTCTGGTCGAGCAGCAGAAGCGGGCGATTCATAGCGAGGATTCTGCCGCCTTATTGGGTATCTTGGGCCGCAAGCAACCATTAATAGAGGAGCTATCGCAGCTACAGTTGCAGCTGGCACCTTATATTCACGATAACGCCGAAGCAAGAGTCTGGAAGGACGAAGCAACGCGTGCACAATGTCGTCAAGTTACTCAATTGGCAACTCAGTTATTCAAGACCATACTTGATTTAGAGGCAACCACACTGGAGGACGCTACTACGCGGCGCGATTGTCTGCAAGCACAGTTGCAGGATGGACAGGATTCTATCCTAGCGCATAGCGCTTACAACGCAGAATCTGTTTTGACTCAAAGCAGCCTTGATTTGGGAGAAGCCTAAGGGGCCTAGCTATCAATCACGCGATTTACTCGAGCTTTTGGGGAAGATTTCCACGGAATGGATGCCTAATATGCAAATCATCAACATGAACTCCTGGAGGCAGCAAACCAACAGTCTAGTAGAGGCGATCTCCGAGAGCGTGCAACTCAAACATTCACTCGCTCGGTCGATGGGCGTCAAACTGGAATTAAATATTGATTCGCATGTGGCAACCTTTCTCGGCCGCAGCTTATCCCCTACACCTAGCCTGAGAGCTGCACTAGAAGATTTACTTGAGCTAGCGATTCGGCGAAGCCCACGAAATAGCGACGTCATGATTTCCGCTTCGATCGGTGCACGGGGCATTGAGATTGAAGTGGCCGATTCTGGTTCTCAGAATCCAATTTATAGTTTTCGACCTGCCTTCGCTATCGTAGAAAGCAAGAACTATTCCCTATTGAGTGCGCACGACGCAACCCCGGGATCGACGAAGCTTGTTTCACAGATACAAGCAGCGGGGTTGCAAATTCAGTGTTTGCGATGCCCGCAAGGAGGAATAGCCTGGCAATTGACCATACCGTCTCGCATGCCCCAACGCAAAGTGGCCTGAGCCGATTGAATCAAGCACTCATACTTGTGGTTTGATGGAATGTGGAACACGATTTTTGGTAGCTCGACTCTTCCAGCACTGGAACAATCTGCGATCTTTGCTCAGAAGCGACACATGTTGTTAGCAAGCAATTTGGCTAATCTAGACACACCCGATTACCAAACGCGAGATTTGTCAGTTACCGATTTTCAAGCAGCCTTAAAGGAAGCGATCGAACAGCCCTCGACGTCACGCTATGCGAATCACTCCGATGGCTTGGCAGGCCAACAACCTGCTCTAGATAAAGTGCGCGACGTAAGCAAGCAGATCCTGTTCCACGATGGAAGTGATGTGAGTCTTGAAGAGCAGGTCACACAAATATCGAAAAACCAATTTATGCATCAAATGGCTGTTACCTTGATGCGTTCACAGTATCAAAACATGTTAGTTGCCATTCGCGAATCGCCAAGTGTTTGAAAACGTCTACGACTGGCTGGACCAACACAGTAACTTGTTAAGTCATTTTGGTTTGCTATAGCAACTGACCTTGAAGCTGAATTACGCAATGAAGTACTATCGCTCTGCCCATTAAGCGCTGGTACAAGCAAGTACAATACAGAGTCGTGAGGGTGCAAATAGGTTTGGTAAAAAGTAGCGATTGGCTAAATTTTTCTGCGGTTAAAGTCGAAACTACGAGAGGTAGGTAGCCCTCGGAATGACAGTCATCATTTTGGGCCATCAAGTCATAGGTTTTGGTTGTTAACTAAATGAGCCTGTTTGCTAGTTTGCGCTCTAGTAGATTGCATTCCACCGCACCGCGAGAGTCAATTGATTTTGGATGGCTCTAGGCTTGGATGCCATAGAACGATCGAAAAACCGTTATGTAATTCGTCGAAGGATCGATGTTCATGAAATTACATCCATATTCACTAGTAATATTGGCTTTGGTTTGCTGTTCCTTCAGCACAGTAGGTTGCAAATCTGCCAGCTGGAAGTCGCCAGCCAGCCTTTTTTCATGGAATCGCGAACCGTCTGTTGAAACGTTGGTAGGGCAGGGCAATTCAGCCACACCTGAGAGCCCTGCATCTAAGTACACAGCGAACCCGATTGTTTCAGCGGACAAATCTCCGAGCACCGGAGGCGGATACTCCGCAACGCCCTCTTACGCGTCGAACAACTCAAGCTCCTATGGAAATGCTTCTTCGGGAGTCGCTGTTCCCGGGGCAGGCTTAGCTGCCAAAGCAAATGGCTACCAGACCGGCCCTTATTCCATGAGTTCATCGACAGCTTCAGCAGTTCCTGGGGTCGGCACAAACGCAGCCTCGAGCAATCTAGCGACAAATCTGCCTAATCCTTATGGCGGATCCTACGCGTCTACGCCTGGTGTTTCCCCGTCCGTGTATGGCAATCCATCCGCCGGATACTCAAGTGGTGCTTCCACACCAAACTCGTTACCGATTCCATCCAGTGTCCAGCAGTCGATGGCATCTGCAAATGTAGGTGCGCCGTTAAACTCGATTCCGTCACCGAATTCGGGGGGCTTCAATTCTGGCAGTCCAAACTTTGGATCCGGCGGTCCCAACGCTTCGTTAGCAAGTACATCGCTTCCCGCCAATAGTTTGCCCCCAACCAGCAGCCTCCCCAGCATGCCACAACTCGGCTCAAGTGCCGGCAGCTCATATACTTTGGGTGCAGCCGGTGGGAATGCGGTTAGCTTGCCGTCGAATCCTCTTTTGAGTCCATCGTCGGGAGTCAGCGTGGGAGGCTCAACATCTAGTTCTAATTCGACCGCAGGTGCAACACACAGTTATGCATTACCAGGCACAACGCTACCCAGCAACGCGACTACATTGCCCAGTTCCTACTCCGGCGTCACAACCGCGGCTGGGTATCGTCCGGGTACAGTAAGTCGATCGACCAAATATGATTTCAGTCAACCAGGCACGACTGGAGTATCGAACACTGCCAATAGCAGCAGCGGTTCGGTAGATGCGAATCCACTTCTTAGGTAATCGTCCAACCTAAAGGGCCGTTACCAAACAATCTCGCGTGCTGAGAATATTGGCCCTTCAACACACGTTCGCTTGTAATCCCATTCTTGTTCTGTGCCAACTTTGGCCACACATGTAAAACATATTCCCAATCCACAGGCCATTGGTGTCTCCATCGAGACTTGACAATCAATATCATTTCGGATGGCTATCTCACCGACACGCTGCATCATAGGCTCAGGGCCACAACAGACGATGCGTCTTTGCAAGTTGGAGGAACTTGCCAGCACATCATTCAATAGATCGGTAACCAATCGAGCTGGTCCAACAGAACCATCGTCGGTTGCCAAAAGTACTTCAGCTCCCGTCGCCTTGAAATCGTCAAGCCCCGCAAAGTACTCACTGCTTTTGGCCCCATAACAAAAGGTCACTTTGCTGGCGTACCCACAGCGGCGACCTTGACCATAGGCTTGCTTTCCAAGTGCTTCGCGCGCCAGAGTCAAAAATGGAGTTTGGCCAATGCCTCCCGCCACCATGATCAAATGATCTACTGGGGTACACGCAAAGCTATTTCCCAAGGGGCCCCAAACTCCCAGTTTTGTTCCTGCCGGTCGATTTCTTAGCCACTGCGTGAACTTTCCCTTGACTGCGTACACCAAATCGACCCAGTCATGCCCTGTGTCATAAAGTGCGAAGGCACGGCCGATGAGCGGATCACTGCCATCCACATTGCGACACATGAAGAATTGTCCGGGGCAAGCAGCTTGCCGAAACTCGCTACTCGTCAGCCGTATACGCATCGTACTGCTTGCGACACACGTGTTTTCTGTTATCGATGCCTCGATCGCCTGGGCCTGGTCCGCAAAATGTATCACCTAGCTACTCTCCCTTTGTACTTACCCGTAGCGTGCTCAAACCAGTTCCATTTCGTCAGCCAACAATTTGGTTGTGAGAGTGGATAGCAACTGCCAAAAGGTTGTCGGCATTCTAGTTTTTTGGGGCAGGCGGTACAGGGGTGCGAGCAGCCTGCCTCCCGGCAATGACGCCAAAATCATCAAGTAGATGCTGACCTCTAATACGCTTGAACACTTCAGCCTCGACGCTTCTTTGCTGCAGCTTTCTTGGGCAGAGATCTAGAGTTGGACTTGTTGGTACGCGAACTTCGCAAGCCGCCGACAGGTCCTTTAGACGTAGCTCGCTTGGTACCTTTGGTACGTGGATTCCCCGATGCGCGAGCTTGATTGCGCACTTTAGACTTGCCCCTGCTACCTTTGGCACTCGTCTTTTTGGGGTCGGCTTGCCTGAGTTGGGTTTTCCGTTTGTCACCGAAACGTTTGCCGCCGTATGCGCGCTGTTGAGTGGGTACAAGTGGTTCGGAATCTTCGTCGTCATCTTCATTGACAAGCAGAAACTCGTCCCCGAGATCACTAAAAAACTCATCGTCATCATCAGACCCTAGAACAGCCCCTATGCCTCCCTGATGTTTCAACCGTGCCGGAACATCTACGTCAATTGCATCCGATTCGTCATCCAGGTTGACCGGCTTGCCCAGCAATAGCGGCTCTTGCGTGTCCCACTGTTTGAGATCGATATTGTCGTTTAGGCTGGAATCGAGTGTATCTTCAGAGAGCGAATTTTCTTTCTCGCTGATCTTGCGAGTTTTTCTTGTGGGCTGGTTCCCGGCAGGTCTTGTAGACCGACTTTTTGGGTTGCGCGCCGTTTCAGCTGCTACGTACAGCGCGTTGACCTCACTAGCTGTTAACTGCCGAGAAGCTCCTACGGGAAGTTGCCCTAGTCGAAGTGGACCTATAGCCAAACGCCTGAGTACGACTACTTTATGTCCCGCTCGTGCTAGAATGCGACGGATTTCGCGGTTCTTGCCCTCAGATAAAACGATTTCAATTTCAGTACATCCTTTGCGGTGCTTTCGGATGGTGGCACCATCCACTCTCGCAATGCCTTCAGCCAAGTAAACTCCTTTGCGAAGTTTTTGCAGATCGGCTTCTTCCAGTGTCCCCTGTACTACAACAAAATAAGTTTTCTGCACTCCGAATTTAGGGTGTGCAAGCTGCTGGGCCAAGTCGCCGTCGTTGGTCAACAAGATGAGACCTTCGCTGCTGCGGTCCAACCTGCCAACGCAAAAAACTCTGTCGGAGTCAGGGACGAAATCGATAACGCGAAGTCGCCCGCTAGGATCCTTATTGGTGGATAGCACCCCAGAAGGTTTGTTTAAGGCGAAATAGACGGGGCGAAATCGTTTGATCGCCGAACCATCCACTTTGATTGAAACCTGATTCGGATCTACTTTGCAGGCTAGGTCGGTAACTACCTCACGGTCAATTTCCACTCTGCCTTGGGTGATTAGCTCTTCGACCTGTCGCCTACTCCCTAGGCCGGCTCCAGCCAAAATCTTGTTCAGACGCTGCAGATTGTTTTCCCCTCGCTCCTTCGAACGCTGGGAAGCAGAAGGTTTTCGGGCTTTGGAAGTAGGACGTTTTTTCATAGTAATGAATATCGGTTACAAAGAGTAAGATCGAATAGGAGCAGAATTTCGCATTATGGTTGCCTTTGACGACTGATCGGTGAAAAGGTCCGGGATGGCTGCTGCACTTCTGCGATCCATTGTGGCTCGTGTCTTCTATCCTATCAAGACTTGAAAATCCTCACTGCCTATCCCAAAGGCAAGGTCAATCCAGGCTGACGGGAAATGACGCGGATTCTAGGATCCGGAATTCTGAACCGGTTTCATCTTCGTTCTCTGCGGGTCGGACGATGAGGCAAGCAGCCCCTTCAAGCGATTCGGCCAGTGCGATTGCTTCGTCATCGGGCAGAATGCAGGCTGCAGTGGCCAAGGCATCAGCATCCGCCGCACTGCCGTCGGTGAAGGCAGTTACAGATAAAGGGCCGGGTACGCCATACCCCGCCCGCGGGTCGATAATATGGCTTCGTCGCACTCCATTAACAACTGTAAATTGCCAAAGGTCGCCCGATGTTGCCACTGCGCAATGTTGTATCCCGATGTGTCGAACAGGCGTTTGTCCCGACTTGGGAGCCGCGATTTCAATAGTCCAATACTTCGCACCCGGTGGCGAGCGGCCGCATCGGATGTTGCCACTCATATTAACTAGCGATTGGGATAAGTCATGCTGTTGCAAAACATCAAATACTGCATCGACGGCATATCCCTTTCCAATCGCTCCAAAGTCCAACCGGATACCTGATTTCAGGAATTCTACAAGGTGTTTATCCCTATCAAAGCGAATGTTTGACCATCCAGTTTGCTCCAGTGCTGCGGCAACTTGTTCTGGCGCTGGCAAACGACCTGCACGCCGGTGCTTCCGCCACAATTGCGTAACTTGCCCCAGGCTGGCGTCAAACTTGCCATTGGAAAGTTGGTACCAACGGTCGCAGGCCATCAATACATTCCAGAGATCATTGGATACTACCACCGGTCCATGGGCCGCTATGTCCGTCAATCGGCGAGTTTCGCTTTCGGGATCGTAGTCTGTTAGTGTGTTTTCTATTGCTTGGACACGTTGCCGTGCCATCGAGAAGGCTGATTCTGCGACTTCACGATTACTTGTGTACGTGACTATCGCAATTAGAGTGCCCATCGCAGGAAAGCTCACCTCAAAGCGATTTTCCACCGGTTCAGTGGGAAAAGTATCGCGTGAGACTTGTTGGGCACTCAGCGAGGATTCAAGCACACTTGAGATGACGGGCATCACCGACACCGAAAATCCTACCAAGTGCAGGATATAGGCAAATCGAAACTTGAAGTACAATTGTCACCTAGCTCCGCTTACGCTTTCGACTGTGATACTCACCCTCACGGGTCCATTCTATACAGGAAATTCTAATCGACATGTTTAGTTCTCGCATTTCTTTCGGGCTTTGTTTTTGTATATGTGCTCTTGTCGGTGTATGGCTTGACGCTCAGGAGCGTCCGCCTGTTCTGGAGAACCCCAGTGCCGAGGCAAGTACTGCGGACGAAATGAAACCTTACGTAGAGATCGTAGAACATACGGAAGCCAAGTTCGAAATGCTGCCAATCCCTGCAGGCACTTTTCTAATGGGCAGTCCAGACGAAGAAGACGAACGTCGAGACGACGAAGGTCCTCAGCGTGAGGTTCATGTATCGGCGTTTTGGATGGGCAAAACGGAAGTCACTTGGGATGTCTTTGAAGTTTGGATGGACGACCTCGATATATTTCGCCGTGAGGTTATGAAGCTTGAACCCAGCCCTCGCGATGTGTTTGCCGACAAATTTCAAATTACACAGCCCACGAAGCCATATACGGACATGAGCTTTGGGCTAGGCAAAAAGGGGTTTCCAGCCATCAGCATGACGCAACACGCAGCTCGAACGTTTTGCAAATGGTTGAGTGCTAAGACCGGCCGATACTACCGGCTGCCAACCGAAGCAGAATGGGAATATGCGTGCCGTGCAGGGACTACTACTGCCTATTCATTCGGTGATGATCCCGACGACCTGGACGACTACGCATGGTACTTTGACAACGTAGATGAAGGTTACGAAAAAGTTGGCAAGAAAAAACCCAATCCGTGGGGCTTGCATGATATGCACGGCAATGTGGCAGAATGGGTCCTCGATCAATATGACGAAGAAGGCTATGCGGCACTAATCGACGAAACTCAAGATCCACTGGCCGCACCTCTGACGCTTTACCCACGTGTCGTGCGCGGCGGTGGTTGGAACCAATTTCCAGAAGACCTTCGCAGCGCAGCTAGGCAGGCGTCCAGCGAAGAGTGGATCCAACGCGACCCTCAAAATCCGAAGAGCATTTGGTATCTTACCGATGCCCAACATGTTGGACTACGCGTCGTGCGCCCGCTCATCGAACCCAGTGACGAAGAAAAACTGGAGAAGTGGGAAAAGAATCTGCCTGTACAAGTAGAACGTGTCGGTCCCAAGGAGTAGCACTTCAGTAAGTGCCACCCACGTAATAAGTCGTTCATAGGGTGTGGACAGTTCTGGTCTTGACCACTGTCAGGCTTCGACGTTGCCTCACTGGCAGTAATTTGTCTTCCAATCGAGCGAACAAAGTTTGTTTGGCAACTGTCGTCGGATGCTCTCTGGCTGAAATTGATTGAGCCCAAGAAACCGCAACCTCTAGTTAAGGCGATTCCCTTGAACTTTATCAAAGCCATGTCAATTGTTGTTATCGCCAGCGGTTTGTCCCAGGCACAGCAAACGCAGAAAATAAACATAGATATTGACCGGCAAACTCGGCTCCACTCACTCTCGCAATATTTGACAGGCGCTTGTATTGAAGACGTCAATCACGAAATCTATGGTGGCATCTATAGCCAAATGATCTTTGGGGAAAGTTTCCAAGAGCCGGCCCCCGCCGCTACTCTGCGTGGCTTCAACGCATTTGGCGGTGACTGGTTTGCCAGCAATGGCGTCGTGGGCAGTCCGGTTGCAAATGGCAACAAACTAGTTTCGCAGGAAGCATATCCTGAGAACGATGAATTCCAGGTCGACATCTGGTTTGAAGACGCTAGCGCTGGCAATGCAGGACTAATTGTCCGAACATCCAACCCAAGAATTGGCGTCGATCGTTTCCACGGCTACGAGATTGCACTCGATCCCGCCCGACAAATGTTGCGACTGGGGCGGCACCGAAACGACTTCGTTTTGCTACAGGATACTCCATGCACCATTGAAACTCGGCAGTGGGTGCGCCTCAGTGTTTCGCTATCGAGTGCTGTAATCAGAGTCTCAGTTGATGGCGCACAAATTTTGGAATACACGGACTCGGACCCATTGCGCGGAGCAGGGCAGGTGGGGCTTCGGCAGTTTCATCCTGCAGTTCGGTACCGGCGTCTGGTCGCAGCCAGCCACGGATCGCAGGTTATTCCATTCAGCCAATCCGAAATGGAATCTCAGTTAATTAGCCGAATGTGGCAGCCAATACGCTCGGGCAATGCTCAGGGGCTATTCTCGATATCAGGCACCAAGCCTTTCGTTGGTAGGCAGAGCCAACGCATGGAATTTGTTGAAGGGCAGGGGACATGGGGAATCTCCAATCAAGGTTTGAACGGCTGGGGAATGTCCTTTGAAAGTGGACATACCTACGAAGGAGAGCTTTACGCGCGCGCGGAAAGGCCGTGCGAGTTTTGGGTTTCCGCTGAGACTGACTCAACAGTACTGGACGAGCAAAAGATCGTTATAGAATCAGCCGAATGGACCAGATTAACTTTTAGCTTGACTCCAAATTCCACCACTCGAGAGGGTAGATTTGTTTTGAAACTCAAACAGCCTGGCGGACTGGCGTTGGGCTACGTCATGTTGCAACCTGGGCCTTGGGGAAGGTTTCATGATTTGCCGCTAAGGCGGGATGTCGTTGAGGGACTTATTGGACAAGGAATAACGGCATTGCGATACGGCGGGTCAATGGTGGACAACCCACCCGACTACCGCTGGAAGAATATGATCGGGCCGCGTGCCCTGCGCAAGCCGTACGTGGGGCATTGGTACGAATACTCTAGCAATGGCTGGGGCATATTGGATTTCATGAATTTGTGCGAAGCTGCGGGATTCCTGGGAATCCCTTGCTTCAGCATTGACGAATCACCTCAGGATATGCTCGATTTCCTTGAGTACGCTAACGGTTCAGCAGCAAGCCCTTGGGGAGCAAAACGCGTCCTGGATGGCCATGAGAATCCCTATCAGTTGAAATTCATTCAGCTCGGTAATGAAGAATCAGTCAACGATGACTATTGGAAGCGATTTGAACCCATTGCCCGCGAACTATGGCGAGCAGACCCCAAACTGACGCTGATAATCGGGGAATTCATGTTTGATGAATCGATCAACGACCCCTTCCAGTTCCGGGGCTCTCCCGCCGGCATCACTTCCTTGGCAACTCATCGACAGATCCTAAAGCTGGCAAAGGAGTTTGACGCTGAAGTTTGGTTCGACACACATATTTGGACGGCTGGTCCTGACCCCACGCCAAGCATGAATGCGTTTTTTACTTATGTAGATGCGATAGACAGCTTGGCCGATGGAGCGCGCCATAAGGTAGTAGTCTTTGAATTGAACGCCAACAACCATCGACAGCGGCGAGCCTTGGCGAACGCCGAAATGATTGGGAGAATCATGCGCGATGGACGCGTGCCTGTTGCCCTATCCGCCAATTGCTTGCAACCCGACGGACAAAACGATAACGGGTGGGATCAAGGCTTGCTATTCCTCAATAACTCCAAAGTCTGGCTCCAACCGCCGGGCCATGTTACGCAGATGATTGCTGAGGCGTGGCAACCTTGGGTCCTGAAAGCTACCGTACATGCAGACGCTGACGAGCAGGAATCGCTAGACGTAGTCGTATCGGGAGCTGAGGACGACTCTTCATTCATCATTCGCATTGTGAATCGCGTCGGCGACAGACGTCAAATTTTAATTGCGACCAATGGCAAGCCATTGAGGCAATCTGCTGCAGAAGTTATTTCCCTATCAGCACCACTTCAGGCAAATAACACAGTTGACCACCCGGACCGTGTCAAGCCTTTGAGAACCGCGCTCACCCATCAGCTCCCTTCTGAGCCTGCCATCTTGAATGTCGAACCGTACTCATTCACGACGATCCACTTCAAATGATGGGCTCGAACAGAAATACAATTCCTAATGGTCGCAAGCAGCTGCTATGTTACTTTTCACCAATCAGACACCTGGAACCGTCGTCGTTGCCATCAGAGATTCCAAAATCGTCGGCGAAAATCAGATTCCAGACATTAGGACTTGCCTGGTCAATCATATTGCAGATTGCGCCAACACAAATAGATTGCTCGTCCTAGATCTATGCACCGTGCAATTCATGAGCTCTGGAGTTTTCAACTTACTTGTCGAGATCTATAAACTCGCCAACAACGATTCTGTGAAATTTCGATTGGCAAATGTCAATTCGGCAATCGTCGAAGTTTTGGCGATTTTGCGCTTAGACAAGATTCTATTGATTGATGATGACGATGACGGCTTTTTAGGATCTGCAATACAAAATCCAATATCGCCTAGTTCGCTCGATGGTCACGGCGAGCCTTCCAAGGAATAACGCGAGAAGAGACAAACGGTAGGCGAACTCGATATCTGGCCCACAACGCTCTCTTACAGTTATGATTGACCTTCTTAAGATTGGAATGGAGGAATTCATCAACGAACCTCGCCTAGTCTCTAGTGCCAAGGTACACCGACGAGATCGAAGTATAGTCGAATCGTCTCATCCATGATAAGTTGTAGAAATCAGGCGAGAACCTTCCATGCTGTAGTCAGTTGTTTACGTCTCACGTCCAGGTCGCGTTGCTACTGAGAGTCAAGATTGTCGCCGCTGTACTATGTTCGGGCTCCATCGTGAAAGACCAACCATCCAGAGTTACGCTGCACATGGCCGCCAGCGTCGATGGATTCATCGCACGCCATGACGGAAGCGTCGATTGGCTTGACACGCCGGACAGTTTTCCGGAAGGCGAAGTCTTGAGCCAAGAATGCCTCGACGAGTTTCTGGCATCTATTGATTGCTACATCATGGGATCGCATACCTATGAGAAAGCGTTGTGCTTTGAATCCCAAAATCTGGGTTGGCCATACGGAGAGAAGCCTACCTATGTTCTTACTAGCCGTTCACTTCCGAAATCTCGAGCCTCGGTACAGTTCTACTGCGGGGATTTGGGGCGTTTTGTAAATGATCACTTACGACCAGCGTTTCGCTCAATTTGGGTAGTTGGAGGCGCAAATGTTTGTCACTCTTGCTTGAAACTAGGGCTTGCCGATGAAATACGAATCTCTATCGTTCCCACTATGATTGGCTGCGGAATCCGTTTCTTCAAGGAAATTGGGAATGATCTTCCCTTGCACCTGGTCGAGATGAAAGCGCATGCGTCGGGTATCGTAGAATTGAGATACGAAACTCGAAAATAATTTTGTACAAATAACCAGCGTCAACTCCGCTGAGTTCAAAAAAAGTAAATACAAGTAACATAAATACAAGTAACAAAGGAGAACGGGATGCTTTGGATAATTCTAGGGATCTGTGTTGCCGCAATATTCTTTGTTGGACTATTTGTAATGGGGATATACAACAAACTTGTCCAACTACAGAATCGCTACGAAAATGGTTTCTCTCAAATTGAAGTTCAATTGAAACGACGTTACGACCTGATTCCCAATCTAGTCGAGACGGTCAAGGGATATATGGCGCATGAAAGGGAAACCTTGGAGGCCGTTATTCAGGCCCGCAACCAAGCAGTCAGTGGTTTGCAGGCAGCCGCAGGCAATCCGTCCGATGCAGCTGCTATCCAGGCATTGGCAGGTGCCGAACAAGGATTGGCTGGTGCGATGGGGCGACTATTCGCACTTGCGGAAGCCTATCCCGATTTGAAGGCCAATGAGAACATGGCACAGTTGACTGAAGAGCTGACTTCGACCGAAAACAAAGTTGCCTTTGCAAGGCAAGCTTACAATGATGCTGTCACAGCATACAACACTTACAAAGAAACGTTCCCACCCATCGCCGTAGCGGGACTTTTTGGACATGGCCAGAACGCCGAGCTGCTCCAGTTTGATAGTGCCGCGATTGCGGAAGCCCCTAAGGTTTCGTTCTGATATCCGTCGGAATGAGCTCCGCCCTATTGCTTTTTTGCTGAATGGCAAAACGTCTAACAGCTTTGGCATTTCGCCTATTGCAATGATGGAATTAGCAGTCGACACGACTCGGACGTGAAGCCAATTCCCAAGCATTTTGAATTGCGTCGATTGGATTAGGAATTTATGGACTATGGGCACCGACTTTTTTCAACGTCAGGAAAATGCCCGCAAGAGCACTGTCTGGCTTATAGCCATGTTTGTCTTGGCGGTTGCAACCATCGTAGTGTGCGTGTTCGCCATCGCAGCAATCATTGTCCAAACACAAATGCCTGAGTTGGGCACATCGCTGGACAGGCATCCAGAACAAGTGGTCATTCCAACTTTGGCAAGTGGCCTTGCCTTGATCATCGTCCTGGGTGGTACCGCCTACAAAGTACTCGACTTGCGTGCCGGTGGTGGGGCACGTGTTGCTGAGAGCTTAGGCGGCAAAAGGCTTTTTCCAAATAGTTCCAATCATTTCGAGCGTCGTCTATTAAACGTAGTTGAGGAAATGGCCCTAGCCTCAGGAACTGCGGTTCCGCCTGTCTTTCTACTCGAGGAGGAGGGTATCAACGCATTTGCTGCGGGCTATTCACCTAGTGACGCTGTGCTGGGTGTGACGCGAGGGTGCGCTGAGCGTCTCTCGCGAGACGAACTACAAGGCGTCATTGGGCACGAATTCAGTCATGTTCTCAATGGTGATATGCGGATGAGCATTCGCATGATTGGCATATTACACGGCATCTTGCTGATAGGTTTAACAGGCCAGTTGATTTTGCGAACGTTCTTCCACTCAGGAACTAGTCGTCGACGATCGAACGATAAAAATGGTGGGCAAGTCGTGTTGGTGATTATAACTATCGGCGTGGCTGCAATCGTGCTCGGGTACATCGGCACCTTCTTCGGCAATTTGATCAAGGCAGCCGTATCGCGACAACGTGAGTACTTGGCGGATGCGTCAGCAGTTCAGTTCACTCGAAATCCGAGTGGCATTGCCGACGCTCTTAAAAGAATTGGCGCGAGCGCTGTAGGCTCGCAACTAAAGGCTGCCAACGCGGCACAGGCTAGCCACATGTACTTTGCACAAGGTGTTTGGGAGGGCTTTTCTGGACTGTGGTCCACGCACCCGCCGCTGACCAAACGCATCCAAGCCATCGAGCCCAGTTGGGACGGCAGTTTCGACGGATTTGACACTCCAGCTGCCAGCGACTCTGGTCTACCGCATCGCTCGGCCCGCTCTTCCTCTTCAGGAGTACAAGTGGCTGAATTATCATCATTTGAAAGCACACAGAATTCATTTGCGAATACACCTGGATTTCAGAACCACACGCAACCAAATAGTGTTCCGGTGCAAATAGTTGATCGAGCTGTCAGTTATGTTGGCGAGCCCAGTTGGGGACACAGGCACTATGCTGCCGATGTCATCGCATCATTGCCAATCCTGCTTCTAGATGCTGTACACGAACCATATGGAGCTCGCGCGGTTGTGTATGCGTTACTATTGGATAGCAAGCCCAACATTCGCAAGACGCAACTCCACGCGCTGGAGAGATGTGCTTCCGGCGATGTTGTGCAACTGATCCGCAAGCTCGTCCCGCTAGTTGATAGCTTGGACATAAAGGCAAGGCTGCCACTGATTGATATGTCATTGCCAGCTCTCAAATCAATGTCCAGTGCCCAATACTCAGTTTTTCAAAACTGTTTCGCACAGCTAGTCAAAGCCGATAATAAGCTAAACTTGTTTGAATGGATGCTTTCCCAAGTCCTTATGAGACACTTGAGCGGACAGTACGAGAGAATTCCCAACCCTAGAATGCAATATTACGCGTTGCATAAGTTGAGCCGCGAATGCTCCATCTTGCTAAGCACTGTTGCGCACGTAGGAAACGACGAAACTAGAGCCAAGCGAGCTTTTCAGCTCGGACAAAAGGCCCTTCCCGAAGTTTCATTAACGTGGTTTGATGTTTCCCCAACTGAATTCGACGATATCAGAGAAATCCTGCTGGTATTATCGCGTGTAACTACGAAACATCGCATTCGACTCGTCGATGCATGTGCTGAAGTGATCTGTGCGGACAATAACGTGACCTGGAAAGAAGCTGAGTTATTGCGAGGCATTTCCGATCTGCTAGATTGCCCGATGCCACCGCTCTTGGTTGCAGTGCCGCCGCCAGTGTGACCCGAATTTACCATAACTCATCTAACGAGTCCCTTCGTGGCAAATAATGGGTAATGGCTGGCGAGCCTCGCACACATCCTAGATGTTGGACTCGTCTGGCGCGTATACATGTTACAGCGCTCACTGTATATTCAGCCTACTTGGTTTAGAAACCTCGCTGCCCACTTCTGATTTGATTATCCCGGGTACCGAAACAGCAATTTCAGTTTTTTAAGGAGATTCATTGTGAAGTATCTTGCTTTATTCATTTCCATTGCCGTTGCAATATCTGCTGGCTGCAATAATTCAACTGAAGGTTTGGATAACCCTTCATCATCAGCGGCAAACAGCGATTCAAGTGCTCCGGCGAATGACTCTGCGGGATTCAAGTTTTCCGCCGAGAACGCAATGATTGCGTTCAAAGGCTCGAAACCGGATGGCTCAAGCCACGTAGGCGGATTCAAGAGCTTTTCTGGCAGTATCGATTTAGACGAAACGAGCGGAACCGTCTCGAGCATCCACGTTTCGATCGATACCGATTCTCTATTCTCTGATGCAGAGCGGCTAACAGGTCATTTGAAGAATGTGGATTTCTTCAATGTAAACGAGTTTCCTACCGCGGAATTCGTGTCGACAAGCGTCACTGCTGCTGACGGACAACATACGATTAAAGGTAACTTGACGTTGCTCGGAAAAACCGCCGAAATCGAATTTCCAGCAACCATAAGTACCGAAGCGGGTAAAGTCACTTTGGAAAGCCAATTCAGTCTGGATCGAACTAAATTCGGTATGACTTACGGAACCGAAAAGAACGAAATCAATCCCAATGTCGATATGACGATTGCAGTAGGACGGACTGAGTAGCTATGCAGGCTTGTGTTCGAATGAAGCGGTTGATTTGAATGCTGGCAAGGTGGTGGCATGGCGAAGAATCTCCAGGGGGTTAGTCGCCTCGTTCACTACTGCTGCGGTCGTGCGGGACTCGTCGCCTCGTCAACCAGGCCCTCGGTGGGCCATGATTCAATCCGTTTTTCCCAAACTCATTGGGGATCATGCTCAGCGATATCGTTTTTACCGGATTCCTCTTGCCGATGCTCATAGCTTATGCGGTAGGCAGGCTCGTACTTCAAGTTCCGCGCTTGCAATTCGCATCGGCCACAACTGGATTGATGTGTGTTAGCTTAGCAGGAGTTCTGTTTTTTGAATGGCTACCGCTAGACCCCGAATTACACTGGCAGTGGCTGCCCGCGTTGATCTTATTCAGTAGTGTGTTGAGTTTGCTGGTAAACATAAATTCAAGACACTTGGGCAAACATACAGAACTAGATGACAGCGAGCAAAGTGGGTCGGTGCCTGAAGCAAGGTTCTCTTTGCGGCATGCTATTCAGGTGACTCTGTTCGCATTCCTAGCTATTTTGACGGCGTACTTCTTGATGCCAGATTGGCAGAAATTGAATGACGTTCGATTCTGGTATGGTATTGTATTATCAATGATAATTTTTACGGTGTGCTGGATGACTCACAGCGGAACAATTAGGGCAAGACCAACGCTGTCGTCGACCGTCCTAGCATTAACATCCATAGCGACTGGCATTGTACTTTTCCATTCAGGCTCACTTAAATTCGCCCAATTTGCCGGTCTGCCTGCTGCTGCATGTATCGCCTGGAGATTACTCAGCCGCAATGCACAATTTAAACCCAGTTGCATCGCCATTGCGACACCAGCTTATACAATTGCAATCACCGGGCTCTTGTTTTGCGGCTACATCAACTCATTCAGTTCCGTGCCTGTGGCATGTTATCTTCTATGCGTGTTTGCTCCGGCAAGCCTGTTCTTTCACACTCATGACAAGCTAACGCTGCCCAAGCTGGCACTGCACCTACTGCCCTTGGTGATCGCAGTTATTTGGGCAACGACAAGGTCACTTCTGGATGATTTGTAGCAAGTACATGATGCAGTTCGCAGGATGGTACCGGTCAAGCGACTTCTGATCGCTGCTCTGGCTCTGGACCTGACGAAGTAGTAGCAGCGGTGCCTGCATGCATTTTTCGATCTCGGCTTTTTAGATACTCTTCCAAAACTTTCTCAATGCGGCTACTAAGCGCATCAAGATCGATTAGCAGTCTATCGTGCTTCGCATCTAGCTCATCGAGCAGTTGCAGAGCATCGGCTTTCTTAGCGACATCCATACCTATCTTACTCTTACGCCAAAATTGAAAATGTATGCTGCAATCTTCGACCAGAGATTTGCCTAGACCTACCGCAAGCGAAAGCTGATTGCAGAATGTTTCCCAAGTGGAGCACGCGTGATATGTTGTCGATTGCAACGTATCCAAAAGCAGAGATTTTTTCTTATTTTCCTGCCGGGAAGATTGGGTAGAATCTGCCGGTTGGCGAAAGGTTGATAGTCGGGGAGGCTTGCGAATGTCCCTGTGCGCAACTTAGCTCGAAGAAATAGGAGGAGGATATTGGCGTTTTGTATGGCATGGCTCAAAGCATGCATTGATAGCGAAAGCCAATTCCTGGGATTCCAGATAGGGCAGAGGCTCAACGTTGGCATTTTGGACAATAGAAGGTTGAGCGTTGGGCCTGAACAATTCTTGCGATACGTCCGACGCGGCAGCTTTGGCAGATTTCGCCTTCTCGATCGTAAACTAGATGTTCGTTTTGGTAATCTCCAGGTGCGTTGAGCGCATTTCGATATGTGCCGTCCGAGAGAGTGGAACCCTCGTGTTCTATGGCAGTCTGTAGGACTTCACGAAGACACTCAAATATTAGGTCAAGTCGTTGAAGGCTAATTTTATTTGCCAATTTCAACGGGGAAACTGCTGCTCGATGCAAGATCTCCGAAGCGTAGAGATTACCTACGCCAGCAATAAGTTTTTGGTCGAGTAAGGCTACTTTGATTGGTCGTCGAGTTTTTCGAATTCGCTGACAAAACTCTTCGCATTCGATCTGCAATGCATCAGGACCCAACTTACCTTCGATTAGACGGGCGTCAATCTGAGAGCTAGGCATAGCTTGCACGGTTCCCAATCCGCGTCGGTCCCAAAACAACAATCGCAAATCGGGAGCACCCTCAAATTCAATTTCTAGGCGAATATGTTCGTCGTCGGGAGGGTCCGTCAAGGATACGAGACCTGTCATTTTTGGCTGCAGGATAAGCGCCCAATCGTGAGTATGGATGCAGACACGTTTACCTAGACGCGTAATTCGCTCGATTGTCTCGCCAGCAACGTGATTGTTGATGGTGCGAATGGATGGCTCAATTGAGATTGGTCGGAAATCGCATTTAGGTTCCCGTACGCGTGCGATCCGTCGTCCAACGATAGCCGCGATTCCCCGGCACATGGTTTCAACTTCGGGAAGTTCAGGCATTTCTTTGCACCTCCTGTGGCATCTTTCGTCGGGAATCCTTGGGGTTAGTTAGGTTTCATCCTTGGTAGGTGATTGATTCGTTTGAGACGTTTCGTTGGCCTTAGTGCGGGAGGCCTCAGAGGACTTGTCTGCTGCTGATTCGGGATCGGCAACGGTCCGCATAGGAGTTCGGCGCGTCCCAAGCTGCGTTCCGACGGTTGTTCCGCCAGAGAAAACGATGCCATGATCTTCAAAGTGCATCAACTCACGTTGCAAAATACTCAAGAGAGTTTGAAGGAGAGCAACCACCATGGGGCCAACTACAATCCCTATCGGTCCTAAGGCTTGAACTCCGCCCAATACACTGAGCAGTGCTAACAAAGGATGCAACTGCGATTGACCATGAAGCACCAACGCCTTAACCACATTATCAATGGTGCCCACTACTAGTACGCCCCATAACGCTAACAGAATCGCCGTGTTGATTCGTTCTTCGTAGATGCCAACGTACAGGCACACAGGTACCCAGACTACGGCTGGTCCCACAAACGGAACCATGGCAAAAATAGTCGTGAGAATGATAAGTAGAGTAAGAAAGTTCATGCCGACCACAGCATAGCCCAATCCAGCCACCAATCCTTGAGTAATGGCAGAAAGCAAGGTCGCAAGTACTACGGCACGGCTTATACGATCAAACTCCAACAAAAGTTCCTCTTCGTACTTATCATCCAACGGACTCAAATGCATGACTGTTTTGATCATGGCGGGGCCGTCGTAAAAAAAGAAGAACGTAGCCACGGTCAGAATGACAGTTCCGAAAATCAGTTTGACCAAGAATGTACCTGTCGCACCTGTGATCGAGAGTAAGCGTGGACGGACGTATTCCAAGACGCTCTGGGTCATTCTTGCAATATCCTCCTTTGTTGGATTGGCAGTCTCGCGGGCAAAAGCCAAGAAACCTCCACCTAACAGGCTGGTTTTCAATTTGCTGAATTGGCTCTTCAAATCCACAGCGATTTGTCCTGGCTCCATTGACGCAGAGGGTTTGGTCTGCTCATCCTCAGTTCCAACCTCTTCTTGTGCTGGATGGGTTACTGATACTGCCAACTCCGCTAGGTTGTCGAATTGCATTCTCCATTTTTCACCATCGATCGTTGCCACGGCATCCTGCAAGTTGCTCAATGAATCCAAAACCCTTTCACCGTGCATTACCAATCGCGGGTCTTCCAGTTGTGTTGGTTCATTGACAAGTAGTTCCACCAATCTTCCAATTTCAATGTCCACGCTACGTAGCTGGTCTCGGTAAGGTGGCATTTCCAGTCTCAACGAACCACGAACGCGCTGTAATCGCAATTCCAACGTCTGAGGATCGTTAAGGTCGATCAAGTGGATACACTGGATGGTCGCGAAAGTTAGTGCCAGGCCTACTGGCAGCATCAAGGCAACCATAATCAGCAAGGTAGTTAATGCGGCCGCCAGTCTTTTCCTCTGATTGGTTTTGGCTAGGACCCAGTGGTGAAGCGGCCGGAAAACGACCACCAGAACGGCCGCCAAAAATACCGGGATGAAGAAGCCAATAAGCACGCGATAAAACAGCAGCCCCAACACAACGATGATGCCTATTAGCACGGCAAAAGAAATCAAGCGGGACATGAGCTACTTCTGTGAGCGTGGACAAGTAGTAAGATGTTTTCTGTCAGAGTCTTGAGTTATTGTAAACTACCGAGAAATTCGGGAGTTCCCGGCAAGTGACAGGCGACTTCGAAGCGTTAGTTTAACCTGAGAACCCGCTGCTCGCCCAGGCCAGGAAACGTACCGCCTCATCCTGGATAATTGGTGAGATATGGAGTAGCACTGTACTGATTCATTCACGAAAGGTCCGTGCTATCTGATACAACAGACGCTTTTCAGAATTTTCGCTTCCCGTTGGCCGAGCGACCTGTGGGGGGATTTGAGAATTTGAGCAGGCTAGCCTTTGGGGAGTTTATTTTCGCGTGCTTGGAAGCAAACGATTAATTCGAATAGTACTGCAACTAGTAGCATTACTGGTTGTTTCTTGGGGAATCTACCTCAGTCTTCAGAAATCGGCCCAACAACTGGCCTCGCAAAAATTATCTTTGCAGCAACAGGCCAATTCCCTCCGAGAGAAAGCTGAACAAGCGGAATCAGACGAAAAAACACGACTGCTAGCAGAAGCTGACAAGCTCCAAAACAATGCAATACGGTTTTGGCAGGCGGATTGGCGATGGTTGTTGGCTGCTGCGGCCAGTTACGGACTGGGGATGCTTCCCGCAGGAGCGTTCTGGGATCGTTGTCTGAGGGCAATGGGGCAGAACGCTCCACGGATGTGGGTCCAGTGGGCATATTTCTTCGGCAACCTAGGAAAGTACTTTCCAGGTAAGGCCATGGTGATCATTCTCCGTTTGGGAGCTCTAGAGCCATTCGGAATCAAGAAAGTAGTTACGTCGGTAACGATCTTCATGGAAACTTTGAGCCTGATGTCGGTTGGTGGAGCGATGTCGGCGATCAGTCTCATTCTGCTAAATCTCGATTGGCGGCTTTCTCTCCTTGCCTGTGGTCTTCTGGTTGCCACGTTTCTCCCCACGTTCCCGCCCTTAGTACGCTGGCTTGTTCCCAAAGTTCAGCGCGGCGTACCCGAGGATCAGTTGCAGCAATGGCTACAGCGAATCGATGCTCGACTTCTATTCCAAGGATGGGGAATGCTCGTTATTACCTGGATTGGATTCGCTTTGAGCCTTTATTGCGTCCTGCGCGGCTTGCCCAGCGTGGAGTCTTCGGGATTCGTAAAAAACGACGATCCCAGTAACCTTGCTGTAATCTACATCTGGACTCTCAGTTGCGTTGCCGCCTGCGGTCTAGCCGTCGTACTGGGATTTGTGTCCATGGTTCCCGGTGGAGCAGGAGTGCGCGAAGTAGTGCTATCCGCAGTCTTGACTCCCGTGGTAGGCCCTATCGCCGCATTGTGTGCCGCCGTATGGCTGCGTGTCGTCTGGTTGGCTACGGAAGTTACGATGGCCGGCTTGTTTGGGTTATTATTAGGAAGACGAGCTTGGAGCCACCAGCCACCGAATAGCACCGCAGTTACGAACGAATGAGCTACGCAAAACAATTCTGTAAGAGCTGTGAATCGAAAGACCAAGTATGTTGATTACCATAGTCGTGCCCGTATTCAATGAACAAGATAGCCTGCAGGAATTAGCTCACAGAATTGAATCCGTTTGTCAGGAATCGAACTATGAACACGAAATTATTTTTGTAGATGACGGTTCCCGAGACGACTCATGGAAACATATTGCACAGTTAGCATCGCAACGGCCCGGAATACAAGGCTTGCGATTGCGACGCAATTTTGGCAAGGCCGCAGCATTGGCAGCCGGATTCGATGCCGCGGGCACAAGACGTTGCGACGAACAGGTCATCATTACCATGGATGCCGACCTACAAGATGATCCTGCCGAGATTCCGAAACTCGTAAGCAAACTGAATGAAGGCTTTGATGTCGTTACGGGTTGGAAGCAAGTGCGGCACGACCCTTGGCATAAAGTCCTTCCAAGTAGAATTTTCAATTGGTTGATCAGTTGGCTGACTGGCGTACGACTACATGATCACAACTGTGGCTTAAAAGCTTATCGGCGGGATGTCATCCGAGAAATCCAGCTCTACGGAGAAATGCACCGATTCGTACCCGTCTTGGCAGCAGCACGCGGGTTTCGAGTATCGGAAATGATCGTTCAACACCATCCTCGCATGCACGGGGTCAGCAAATACGGTCTCGAACGTTTTGTCAAAGGATTTTTGGATTTGTTAACCGTAAAATTCCTTACTGGCTTCGGAAATCGTCCCCAACACTTGCTAGGTACTATTGGCCTGTCAAGTTTCTTGTTGGGTAGCGCTGGCCTGTGCAGTCTGACCATGTTATGGGTAGTAAGCCGTTTAACCGACATGCCAGATATTCATCTGCATAGCCGAGCCGTCTTTTACTACTGCATTCTCGCTATTTTGCTTGGCGTACAACTTATCTCGATCGGATTTATTGCGGAGTTGATAACTGCCCAAAATCGCCCCACGCAAAGTCCGTATAGTTTAGCTGAAGATACGCATTCGCAAGGGACCGGTCGACAATCCTTAGATCATGGAAGCTAGTGCATTGGTCAATTCGCATCCTCAAACGATCAACAATAATCCTCGTGGAGCTAGTCGGTTGCCGTGGAGTGTATGGGGAATCGGACTGCTGACATTGGCGCTCCAACTAATTCGCGTTCTAAACGTACACTCTGCAACGGGCGAAGTCCCGTTTCATAGCGCCAACGACAGGAGTCGCTGGTGTACTATTGCAGCCTTAGCAATACAGGGAAACTATGAAATTGATGACGTGATTGAGTTGCGAGATCCGCAATCCCGTCGTCGCACTTGGTACACGATCGATCTTGTTCGCCATCGAGGACAAGATGGACAGCAGCATTATTACAGTAGCAAACCGCCTTTGCTTCCCACCATCTTTACAGGCGTTTACCTAAGTATCAGGCAATTAACGGGCCTTTCCATCATGCAGGACACTTTTGCGATCGCCAAGATCATGCTGGTGGTTGTGAATCTAATTCCCTGGATTGCAATGTGGTATTTATTGATGCGATTGGCCGAACGCGAGAATCTAGGTACTCTCGGCCTGAACGTTTTAGCATTATTTTTGGGATGTGGGACTTTTCTATCTACGTTTGCGAATACGCTCAATAACCATTTGCCGGCGGCCATTGCTGTCGCGGTGAGTCTATGGGCGCTGTACCAAATTCTGGTTCTGCAAGACGCAAAGTGGTGGTGGTTTGCAGTGTGTGGATTGGCTACAAGTTTCGCGGCCGCCAACGAACTGCCCGCACTGAGTTGGCTTGCTGCCGCAGGAGGTTTGCTGATCGTTCTGTATCCGCGTCAAACACTGACTGTCTATGCTCCAAGCTTGCTGCCGGTTGCTATTGCCTTTTTCCTATCGAACTACTTGGCCCATGGAGAATGGTCCCCTGCATACGCTCATCGCGGTCTAGGAAAACAACTGTGTACGCTAGAAGAACTGCAAATTGAATTATCGCAAGCCACTCCTGAACAGCTGGTAGCGAGTCTAATGAAGCAGGGCATCGCATGCTCGACAGAGAGCCAATTGCGAAGGGGGCGACGAGACGGCATTTTCGAGTTATTTGATCCACGCAGCCAGCAGCGGTGGGGGCTGAAGATGGATGCAAACAATCAAATCGGAGTCTATGAGTGGCGAGATTGGTATGACTATCCCAATAGCTATTGGACTTCGCAACGCAAGCAGGGAGTTGATAGAGGCGAGCCCAATCGTGGCATCTACATCGTGCATTGCCTTATCGGACACCATGGGATTTTCAGCTTGACTCCCTTTTGGTGCGTATCGTTACTAGGCGCAGTTGGTATATGGACTCACAGGGCTCGTGGCTCTTTTCTATGGTTACAGCCACGTTTATGGCTCATGCTGGCCATTACGGCCACCAGCTGTGTCTCGATCGGCTTCTATCTCGCACGCCCGCTAGAGGATCGCAATTATGGAGGTGTCTCCAGCGGATTTCGTTGGGCATTTTGGCTAACACCGCTGTGGGTATGGTTGGCTATCCACGGACTGCGTGAAATTCGGTCCAAGCCTGTCTGGACCATCGTATGTGCCTTGCTTGCGATTAGCCTATTTTCTGCC
This sequence comes from Planctomycetales bacterium, assembly GCA_020427005.1. Classification (GTDB taxonomy): domain Bacteria; phylum Planctomycetota; class Planctomycetia; order Pirellulales; family Pirellulaceae; genus Aureliella. Next base: position 126,791 of record JAGQOY010000001.1, on the reverse strand, counting down.
AATTACCCCTGGGATAACCCTTGGACTTCGCCATGGATCATGCAGTTGATGCAACACTGGGGATGGATTTCGACAACATGAATTTCAGATACGTTACTAACATTATGCTACCCAACAGCAAAGGCGACTTGCCCTCTTACCCGGCCACTTCTTGAGGGCCAGCGGGATATTGAAATACTGCGGTTGGTGTACTTATAGATTGCAGTTAGCAAATTTCCAAAACTTACCTTCCCAATTTGGGAAGGTCGCGAGCAACGCGAGCGGGTAGGGCTCTTCTTCTCGGTTCGTGAGGTACATTGCCGTGAAAGATTGTGGCGTAGTTCGCGGAGAAGTGTCCGTTCAAACACGTTTAGCCACACGGCGTTGTCGACTTTTTAGTACGATAAGCAGTTTGAGTTTGCAAATAATCTACGCACTTTAACCTCGGACTCATGTCATGCGCTATTTATCTGGATTTCTATTGATCATCGGCATGGTACTGCCTAGCAGCTTGGTCGCTCAGCAAAACCGACGTGTAAACCCTGCCTATGAAAAGGTCCAAGATGTTGACGGGTTACCACGAGTGTTGTTGATTGGCGACTCCATTTCAATTGGCTATACCGTACCTGTACGTGACGGGATGTCTGGAAAAGCAAATGTGCATAGGCCGGCCACCAACTGTGGCCCTACAATTAACGGTCTAAAATCATTACACGAATGGTTAGGTGAAAGTCGATGGGATGTGATCCATTTTAATTGGGGACTTCATGATCTGAAGTATATGGGCCCCGATGGAACCAATCTCCAAGATCCGGTAGACCCCAAGAATCATCAGCAAGTCCCTCCCGACGAATACGAAAAGAACTTGCGTGAGTTAGTCTCTCAACTGAAAGCAACTGGTGCGAAATTGATATGGAGAAACACAACACCAGTTCCCGAGGGTGCGGCGGGACGTGTTGTAGGTGACGCTGCCAAGTACAATGAGATTGCCGCCAAAGTCATGGCGGAAAATGACATTCCCATCCACGATATGTACAAGTTGGTAAAGGGTCAGCAAGACAAGATAATGCTACCCAAGAATGTGCATTTCACCAAAGAAGGCTACGATATTCTCGCCAAGGATGTTATTCGAGTCATTGAAGAGACTTTGAGGTCCGAGTCGAGATAGCCCATTCCGACCCGTGATGAAATCAGCTGCTCTTATTCAGGAAAACCAAAAATGCGGCCAGCATTTGCATTGTTATCCATGTGTTTATGTGTTTGTTCGTCTTTATCTCTCGCTCAACAAGCAGTGGAAATGCCACCGAAGCTAGTAAACAAACTAGACAATCCCAGTGTCAGTGAGCCCTTTGAGCGGGCAATGGACAAGCCTTGGCAAACGGTCAAGGGCGATTGGCAGGTTGAAAACGGTGTCTTGCGTGGCAAGGAATTGGAATCCGACAAGCACGCAGCCGTATTGAGTTACCAACTTCCCAATCGCAATTCGATCATCCGTTTTGCTTTCCGTGTGGAAGGCTCTACTGACGGCATGCACTTGAGCCTGAACCATAAAAGCGGGCACTTGTTCCGCGTTGTGGTAACCCCTAAGACAATCTCCATTCAGCTGGATAAGGACAAGAAAGATCCTAATTCCAAAGTGCAAGTGTTGGCTACGGCCAAAACGAATTTTGAACCGGAGAAATGGCACACTTTGCAGGTTGAGATGAAGGGCAAAGATGTTATCGTGCAAACGGATTCAGGAGTTCAACTTTCCGCTTCACATGATTCACTGGATGTAGATAAACCCAACTATCGATTCATAGCTCGCGGCGCCTATCTAACACTGGATGAAATCAAGATCTGGCCAATCAAATAACGCTGAGTTCTTGTGCGTTGTCGATCAACTGAATTTGTGCTGCTGTGTTGTGTCATGGAAGCACAAATTCTTGGAACTTATCAGTTGCACATCCCAGACGATCTATCGTCCCTCTTATGCATCGTGTCGTGCACCAAACTCCATTCCTTTTGCTTGTGAGGTGATCAACCATGTGGCAATGGTGGAGGGGGTACCGCCGACGAATTCTCTCTAGCAAGCCATTGCCTGAAGGATGGGAAACGATAATTTCACATGCGATCCCATTCTACGAACTGCTCACAGATAATCACCGCAAGTTGTTGGGAGCGAAGGTACAGTGTTTTGTCGCTGAAAAAAATTGGGAAGGCTGCAATGGATTGAAGTTACATGATTTGCATCGCGTTTCAATTGCCACTCAGATGGCGGTTATGACGCTCGGACTCGCACTCGAATACTTTGACAAAGTACTTTCGATCCTGGTCTACCCTACTGCATATGTAGCTCCAGCTCGTGAAAATGTGGGTGGCATGGTCCTCGAGTACCAATCCACTCGAGCCGGGGAGGCATGGGCCGGTGGCCCCGTAATAGTAGCCTGGGATGAGTTGGAACAAACCATAGAGCGGCGTTTACCCAGCAATGTCGTCATTCATGAGTTTGCACACCAGCTGGATATGCAAAACGGAGCGCATGCTGATGGCGTTCCCGTATTAGAATCGGTGCCATTTGCCGAACGCTGGCTTGAAGTAATGCACCGTGATAGAGAGCGGTTGGCGAGTTTGTGCAGTAACAGGCAGCCATCAATTTTAGATTGCTATGGGGCAAGTAATCAGGCCGAGTTTTTCGCTGTCTGCAGCGAAACTTTTTTTCAGGCTCCCTACCAACTCAAACTGGAATGGCCTGAGGTCTATGACTTGCTGAGCCAATTCTATAATCTCGATTGGTCACCAAGTGCCGGTCCTAGAGCGCATTTCACATAAGAGTAGCGTATTTTCGCCTATTTGTTCAATGATTTCCCTGAAAACACTCTATACGTCCCGTGCGACTCACACTAGCTGGCTGCTGAAAAAGTAACCCGAAACGTAAGTGAGGGATTCTTGTTCGGTCCCTCGCTGACGCGTCGGGATTCTAATCGTCCACAAGATTTTGCAATTCGACTTTTTCAGCAGCCTGCTAAGGTAAGTCGCACTGACCAGTAGCGGGTATTTTCAACGAAATCGTTGATTAAGCGGCTGAAGCAACACCACCCTTACGCAAGGTCTGATTCTAGTAGCCCTCAGGCGGTGCAGGGCGCAAGTGCTGGCAACCATTTTGAAACTCATTGTTAGGCTAGCAACCATGAATCAACGACTTGTTTCTGCAAGTCCTTTCTGAATCGATTCCAAAAAACCAAGCAGTTCGTAGATCTCATCTCTCGAGTACCGATCCAGCAACCCTTTGGGCATCATCGAAATAGTAGTGCGGCGCATAATCTCAATGTCATCGCGTGGAATGTGAATGGGTTGTCGAGATTCCGGATTATCTAATACCAGGACTTGCTCTTTGTCTTCACCAATGATCAATCCAGTTATCGTTTGATTTTCGACGGTCAAAATAATGTGCACTGCATATTTTGGATCGATGGTATGGGACGGATCAAGTATTTCTCGGACGACGGCTGGCCAACTCCCTTTTTGTCTAACCAGCAGTTCATCAAGATTCGGCCCGACTGTACCGTCTCGCCATGCGCCTGCTTGATGGCATTGGGCACAAGACGCTTCTTGAAATAATCGGCTACCAATTGAGGGTGACCGACCTCGCATCGAAGCTGCGAGTTCCTCCACAGGAAAATCCTCAACGCTCCAGTTCTTTACGAAGGAACGATTGCTACCTACAGGGTCGGTTGGTATTTGCGGATCTTGTAACCAGGCATCGAGATTTTCCACAACCACCATGACTCCGTACATGCGCATCCAGTGCCGGGGAAAGGTGCATACATAAGGGTACTCGCCTGGTTCGTTTGGTGCCACGAACGTCAGCATTTCTTGCTGCTCGGACGGTACCATGTTGGTCGCAAAAAGGACTTTTTCGCTGTGAGGCACGTATTGTTTGCCATCCAATCCGCCATTGGGCCCGACCTGCATGCCTAACTCAGCAACTTCCTGGAGAGCCCCGGGCACAGTAATTACCAGATTATGCGGCATCAGGTCTTCATTGATCAGTACGACTTGGGCGGGCCTACCTGCCTCGACAGCAAAATAGGGCAGATCGTATCGCATCTCTTCATGGACAGTTCGCACACGAATAACCCGAACTGTAGTTGCTCGCAATCTCTCACGCAGCGGCTGAGATTTCGAACTTGGCAATTTGGCCAGTAATGAGTCCACCAACTGAGCCGTATCCAAAAAAGTCTCGTTAGTTCGTTCCGCCGCAGGAGTGTTTTCAGCGTACTCAACTAACTTATATGCGAGTGTTGAACTGGACTTTGGTGGCAAATGTTCGGGCGGAACCTTCAGCAATGTATGAATTACATCTGCCCTCAATTGTGGAATATCGATCAGCGGCGCAAGTGTACGAAACGTGGCTTCAAAACCAGCGGGTACATGGGCCAACGTTTGAATGGCGATCTGACGAGATTTCTCAGTCACGGGAGAGTCAACTTGAGCCAATACTTGAGCATGTTGAGCGGTACGAATAGCTGCCTGAGGAACCATCTGCAAGCCGCTGAGCAATCGGTTGATCTGGGTGGCCGATTCAGAGGACTGCCACAAGGCATCTGCTTGTCCGGCCACGAAGAGAGCCGCATAACCAATCGCACTTAGCTGATCATCGCTATGCTTGGTTAAGTCCTGTAACAATTCCTGATGTTCGGTGAGGGCGGTCTTGCTTTGTAAATACAACGATTCCGCCAAACTGGCTCGCCTTCCCTCATTGCCCTTTGAGCTACCGGGAAGTGTCTTGAGTGCTTCGACCAATTCATGAACTGGAGATGTTTTCTTGAGTTTCACCAACGCATCCAAGGCAGCACCTCGCTCCGCCCGCGGCATACCCTCTCGCATCAGGATGGCGCTATATACAGGCACGTATTTCAAATCCTCCGAAGTGCGTTCAATAGCTAACAATTGATCGTTTGAAAGTCGCTGGAGCTGGTATTCAACGATTTTTGGGCTTTTGTCCAAATAGATTTTCGGGACACTGACCTTAGCGGTCTCATCCGAATGATCGTGTTGGGCAAATAGACTTTGAGTGGATCCCAAGCTAAATAGAGCAATCAGAATTGAGACCGATCGCGCAGAACCTATCCCGTACATAAAGAAACTCTCAACGAAAAGCAAACTGTCAAGGCATCAAGCAGTGAGCTGGCTAAGCAGGAACTCAGAACGTTTTCAAAATGGTTGGGCTACTTTTGATTTGCAAGTTTATTGCTCGAGTGTTTTCATGGTCTCGTCAAGTGTGTATTGCAAATACTCATCCATTTCGTGGTTCAAGACATCCAAGGCGATTTCCATTGCCCCTTCGTCTGTTGAAAAACTGAGCGCTCGGACAGCTTCCAACCTTACGCGCGGGTGCTCGTCATTAACGAGTACTTTCAACAGTTCCATTGGCCGTTTTGCTTTGGTCAGCCAGAAACTTAGGACCCGAGTTGCGGCCGCTCGTGCGCGGAAGTCGGAACATGTTAGCAACTTCTCCAGCAGATTCTGATTCAACGTATTGTGCGATTGGTAAACCCATAGCGCCTCCAGCTCATGATGCACAGCTTCCGGATCATTGCCGTCAAGATGTTTCAGCCAATTCTCGGTGGCCGCAAGGACTTCTTCAGTCGGACGTTCGCCAATCTCACGTCGGGCGCGATAACGCGTCCTATCTTCGGGCTCCTTTAATGCCTCCAGAAGCATTTCAATACTCTGTCCAGCGATATTTGGAGCGTCTACCAGCGGGCGGCCCTGGTAAGTCACACGCCAAATTCTGCCATGCGAATGATCTCGATTGGGCTCGCGCAGGTTGTGTTGCAGGTGACCAATCAACGCATTATGCCAGTCCACAATGTATAGCGAACCATCTGGCGCGAATTGTATGTCAACAGGTCGGAAATTTCCGTCTTCACAGTAAACCAGTGGCGTAACTTCTTCTCCATCGAAACCTGAATCACCATCCTTCACTTTGTGATTGAGAACCGCTCGATCACCGATGCAGTTGGTCAACAGAAAGTTACCTTGATCTTCAGGAGGAAAATGTCGACTTGAGACCAATTCGCAACCTGCCGATGGGCGCGTCCGTTTGGGATAGAATGTTGGGTAATCAATCGACGGGTCCATATCAAACAGTTCGGCCACGCGTTTGTATTGCGAGCCACCCGGATGTTTCCGAGGATAGGAGACATGCCCCGAAATTGGAGCAGCCCAATAACTGAATCCCGGCGAAGCATCTGCAATTAGATCTTGCCCCCATCGATCGAAAACGTGCCCCCAAGGATTGGCAAACGAAAACGACACGTGGACTGCGACCTCTTCGGTCCGTGGGTTGTATCGCCAAATTCCAGCCTCCGCCAAGCGAGTCAATCCATAAGGGCTCTCAACTTGAGAATACTTGAAAGTACCTTCCTGGAAATACAAATTGCCTCCGGGTCCCCATGTAAACGCTGAGATTCCATGATGCGAATCAGCAGAATCCAATCCAACGAGACGTCGAATTCGCGTGTCTTCTCGATCATCTCCATCCGTATCTTGAAGGAATAGTAAGTCCGGCTGTTGGGCAACGTAGACACCTCCATTGCCAAATTCAAATCCGGTTGGTTGATGCAGCCCGCCAGCAAATACCTTGCAATCATCTGCCTTGCCATCGCTGTTCTTGTCCTCAAGAATTATGAGCTGATCGTTGAGTGTCGTCTTCGGTTTCCATTGCGGATACGAAGGCATGGTAGCCACCCACAATCGTCCCGCATTATCGAAGTTCAAGGCGACAGGGTTGGCCAGTTCTGGGAATTGCTCTTCCGAGGCAAACAAACTGATTTCGTAACCGGCTGCCAACTTGAACATTTTTTGTTGTTCGCTAGCTGAAAGGTAATCCAGCGATCCTAACTTTCCATTTCGAATATTAGGATCATCGGGAATGCCTACATTGGTACGAGGTTCAATAAATGCCAAGGTATTGCTGTCATCGCATGTGACCGACACCTCTTTTCCATTGGCCAGTGACCAAATCCTTTCGTCACGATTCGCAGTCATTTGATCCAAAATCGATCGTTCCCGTTCCATGACATCGGTATTGTTATAGGTACCGTCGGAGCCTGCTTGCCCTCGATCACCATAAATCGAAAACCCATTGACTGCCCGGTAGCGATGCCACCAGTGAAAGTTCTTGTCATCAATCTCCGTTTTTAAACGAGCAATCTGCTTGGTATCCAAGGAACTCGCTACGGGAGTTTCTCCAACAAGTCCTTGCATCAGAATAGGAGCCAATTTGCGGTATCCGGCATCGTTTAGATGGGCACCGTTAAGTGTTAGACGCTGATCACTGGACTGGAACAACTGCATCGAGGGCGAAAACAAATCGACAAATCCAACTCCAGAAACCTTGGCCACGGATGCCAAAGTTTCGGTGTAGGCCTTGAGCTGGACATTTTGTTGATCGCCGGTAGGCAAATTGGGGTCACCCGTATTTTCGAAGGCTATCGGAGATACCAATACAATGCGTGGTTCACCTCGACCACTGTAATTCTGCTTCCGCGTATGTTCGATCAACTCACGAATCTGCTTGCCAAACTCACCCCGACCTTGCTCACCTGCAAACGACTCGTTGAATCCGAAAAAATAAAGCACCACCGTTGCTTGAGAATGAGCCAAGTGCTCATCGGGTGTTCCAAAGTTCTTGGACCGTAGTCGCAATACGGGCTCGTCTCCCGGAAAACACAGGTTGCGTACCGACAATTTGTGGTCTGGATAACTTTGGTAAAGCAATGTTTCCCAGTGATTATGATGTTGCATCCGTTCGCCAAGTGCGTTTCCAACGAGGCAGATACGGTCATTCGGCAGCAATTGAAGCGCAGGCTGAGCAAAGGCTCTCGTGCCAACCAAGCAAAGTAACCAAATGGCCAGGCAAGAGAAAGTTCTCATCGACGTCACCTTCGATCTGGAAGAAAAATGTTGACTCAGGATGGCGAGCTTGAATTGTTTTTTTGCCACCACGTGGAGAGGCAAAATTATAACCTAATTTGCCTGCGATAATCTGGACGTCCTAAGATTGCCAGTCACCCGCTCTAAGCTTGCCCATGCTAGGGAACTTTGGACAGGGGCGATGCAAAAACGGCCCAGGATCTGCAAAGCGACGGATGTTACCAATAACGCACCAAGAATAAGGTATACTCTCACCTGCCTGACGAGAGTATCGTTTGCTATTTGGCCTTTTGTCTTGCAAAGCTATGACATTGGTTGGATGCTGATTTGAAGGCGACCCCCAAGGTGTGCAAAATCGTCGGGCAAAATGAACGACCCCAAAACAACTGTACAACAAACCTCCCGGTTGGGAGGGTAGGAAACGGCGGCGGCGATTCGACGACGCCTTTTCCGGGGAGGGTTCGCGTGTTCGATAGTTGCGTCTGAAAATCGCTGACTAACTTCCACTTATGTTTCTCAAATACTGCTTTTTGTGAATCCTTGCTTCTTCCGAATTTTGGTACTTGAATATGCAAACACAACTCTTGACTGTCCTCTGTCTGTTAAGTACGGCCTGCCCTCTTATTGCGCAACAATTAACTGCACCTGTTCGCATGGGCTGTGGCATAATGACATTTGATACTGTTCCAGGGTGGGGATTGCGACCCGACGGCAAGTCATCCATTGGTCCAACACACGGTTCGGTCGTGATTGACAAGGATGGACACATCTACACGAGTGCACGAGCAGGAGTGTTTGTGTTTTCCCCGGAGGGAGAGGTCGTGCAGTCTTATTTAGGCAGCGACTACAGTAATATCCACGACATGGAGATTCGTGAGGAGGAAGGTCAGGAATTTATTTATGGTGCGCGCAATCAAGACGCTGAAGGAATTAAGTTCAACGCTCGTTCCGGGGAAATTGTATTACGACTTAAATTCCCTGAGGAGAGTGGACTAGGGCTTACCAAATTCAACCCCACTGCCATAACCGTGGCTCCCAACGGGGATATTTATCTGTCAGACGGTTACGCCAGTAACTACATCTTCAAATATGACCCTCGCGGCAAGTACCAAATGCATTTTGGAGAGAAAGGTAACGAACTCAAGCAGTTCAACACCGCGCATGGGATGACGCTGGATACGCGATACGATCCGCCTCGCCTATTGATTTGCGATCGCAACCACCAGCCCAAGGGTAGGCTCTTGCATTACTCGTTGGAAGGTGAGTACATCGAAGAAGTTATCACAGGATTGGGAATGCCCACCTCGGTCGCCATTCAAGGAGACTACGTTTCAGTTCCTGATTTGCATGGTAGATTGGTTATCCTCGATAAAAGCAACACCATCATGGCGGTCCTTGGCCACAATCCTGATCCCGATAAACGCGGCAATTTCAACGTACCCCAAGAACAATGGATCGAAGGCATCTTCAGTGGCACACACGGCTCTTATTGGGATCGGGACGGAAACTTATATGTGCAGGATTGGAACGTCTCAGGACGCATTATGAAGCTCGTCCGCGTGCAACCTTAACGCCCCTCAGGTCAACTCGGCATCAAACTCAGTTCCACCGCCGATGACACGGGCGACCAATAACCTGTAACAGCGAGACAAGCTGGCGAGTTAATATAGTGAGCCGCGATGTGCGAGTGGCCGGGGCAGTGCCACTACGCGAGGTCTTACTACTAAGGCTTGCGATGGTCCTCAGCTAAAAACTTGAACAGACTCTGAGTGGGCTTGTCTTCGGACAGGCCCAATTCGGTGTTGATCGTGCCATGTGTCTTGCCTTCGGCTGCCACGACTTCCGCCCATACACTGGCACCTTCAAGTTTTTCTGCCAGCCACTGCGACTGAGTTTTGGTCTCGGGGCGGTCTGCCACGTGCAAGATCAAGAAAGGTGGAATATTTTTTCCCTTCGTAATATGCGTGACAGGCGAAAGGTCTTGGTGAGATTCCTCCGAATCCCCAAAAATTGCTTCCAACCCTGGTGGCGGTGCTGTGGCGCCGCTATCCCGAATTCGTTTGGGAATATCATAGACCGACACATCGACCGGTACACAGCCCTTGATGATCGACAGCGACAGACCCTCGGCTGTTAGATAGCGGTCGTCGGTACAAACCAGAGCCGCTAGGTGGGCTCCCGCCGAGTGCCCCATTACGTAAACCGAGTTCGGGTCGCCGCCAAATTCCTTTGCATGGTCGTGAGCCCAACGAATCGCCTTGGCCACATCGCCAACCATCTCCTTAACACCAACAACTGGCGCAAAACGATAATTGGTAGATACAAACACGAACCCCCGCTCCGTAAACGCACGAGGTTTGTTTTGTACAGACGTTTTGTTCCCCTTGGTCCAACCGCCACCGTGAATCCAAACGATGATAGGATGATCCTGGCCCGCGCTGGGAGAATAGATATCGAGCAATTGCCTTTCGTTCGTCGGTTGACAATAGGCAATGTCGCGTCGCACCATCATTTCCGCCGCGTCCAATCCAAGCGTCATTAGGCCAAGCAAACAAAAAACCAGAATTGGACGGAGCATTGTTCTTTCCTTAAACTAGGTTGACTGGAGCTGACAGCAAGAGCCCATTTTACGACATTTTCACGCGTAGAATGCGTGAGTAGCTTGTTTGCAAGGTCACGGGTTTTCACGAACGATTTTTCGGCACTAAACTGATCTACATGGCCATCGATGCGTCCAAGAAATGGAACCACATGGTCACTACTGGAAGCAAGCATTCACGAGTTCAAAACATGGTTTCTGAACATCCGTATTGGTTAGCCAATCAACCGCAAATGCCCAACACGGCCTTGTCCGTCACCGATAAGTATTCCGGACTCGAATTTGCAAAAGTTGCCTTAGCAAGTGAAGAAACGGTACGAAGTGCCATCGCTGCCGCCGCAGCTGCTTCGCACGAAATGCGAAAACTGCCAGCCTATCAGCGTCAAGCAATCCTGCTGAACTGTATTTCGCGATTTGAACAACGTCGTGAGGAGTTGGCACAGCTGCTGTGTCTAGAAGCAGGGAAACCGATTCGAGATAGTCGAGGGGAAGTGACACGGTTGATCGATACATTTCGCATCGCCGCCGAAGAAACCGTTCGCATTAATGGCGAGGTCCTGGACCTAGAAATATCTCCCCGAGCACATGGATATCGCGGCATGGTACAGCGAGTTCCGGTGGGACCATGCGCGTTCATTTCACCTTTCAATTTTCCGCTCAACTTAGCCGCACACAAAATCGCTCCAGCCATTGCTGCAGGCTGCCCATGGATCTTGAAGCCCGCCAGTCGAACACCGCTATCGGCATTAGTGATCGGCGAGATATTGGCCGAAACATCCTTGCCAACCGGCGCTTTTTCAATTTTGCCCTGTACGAGAACAGCTGCCGAACCGATTGTTACTGACGACAGAATTAAGTTGCTGAGTTTCACAGGCTCGCCAAACGTCGGCTGGGACTTGAAAGCCCGAGCGAGAAAGAAGAAGGTTACCTTAGAACTTGGGGGTAATGCGGCTACTATCGTCGAACCAGATGCCGACCTAAATGATGTTGTCGAGCGACTGATCGTGGGGGCATTCTACCAATCTGGGCAAAGCTGTATAAGCGTCCAGCGGATTCTGGTGCATGAAATTGTATACGAACAATTGCGAGAATTGCTAGTGGCGCGGACCCGCACGCTGCAAATGGGAGATCCACGGGACGAAAAAACATTTATCGGTCCGATTATTTCCTTATCCGAAGCCCAACGCATTAAGGCTTGGATTGATGAAGCGGTTGCCGGTGGGGCGAGTCTGCTTTGTGGTGGCAACCAAAACGGCTGCATGGTCGACGCCACTCTGCTTGAAGATGTGCCTGAGGCATTACCCGTTTGTGCACGCGAGGTTTTTGGGCCGGTAGCGATCCTGAGCCAATATGCCAACTTCGAGGATGCACTTCGACAGGTCAATGCAAGTGATTTTGGATTGCAAGCAGGTGTTTTCACTCGTGATCTGTACAGAGCCCTGCGAGCCTGGGACGAAATAGAGGTCGGTGGCGTGGTGGTTGGCGATGTTCCCTCCTGGCGCGTCGACCATATGCCCTATGGCGGAGTCAAGGATAGCGGGCTGGGGCGCGAAGGTGTACGCTATGCTATCGAGGACATGACCGAACCACGATTGCTGGTAATTCGTGAAAACAACAAGTAACAGTGCCCTGAGTTAGTAGAGTATTCCATGAAACGCTATATCGCTGTTTGTTTACTGATAAACTCTCTTCTTCTGTGTCGATTGTCTCCAGCAGAGGAAAAAGAGAGAGTTTTTCGTGCTGGGGCGGCTACAAGTAACATCACGCCGCCGTTGGGTGCCTTGATCGTTGGTGGTTGGACGCCATTACCAGCAGACGAAGTTCACGATGAACTGCATGTGAGATGCCTAGTTCTGGATGATGGCCAAACACAGCTAGTCATCGGCTTGTGCGACAATGTAGGCATACCTCGCGAAGTTTTCGACGCGGCTCGCAAGCGGGTGAGCGAAAAACTCGATATCCCTCCCGAGAATCAACTCTACGCGGCCACCCATACGCACTCGGCCAGTTCCGCACGTAGCGAAAATCCAACGGTCTTGGCAGAACAATTGGATAACTATCAGGAATTCTTGGCGGACCGGATTGTAGACGCCGTTCGAATTGCCCATAAACGTTTGGAACCAGCCCAGGTCGGATGGGGCAGTGTCGAGGAGCCATCAGAATTGTTCAATCGACGATGGTTTGTAGCAGAAGAAGATCAACGACGGAATCCGTTTGGCGGTGTCGACCAGGTGCGCATGAACCCCGGCAAATCAACGTTGCTGCGACCAGCCGGACCTGTCGACCCGGAGCTTTCTTTTTTGGCAGTCAAATCAATGGATGGAAGGCCGTTAGCCGTAGTGGCAAACTATTCATTGCACTACGTGGGGGGCGTGCCGTCGCGCGTCATTTCGGCTGACTATTTTGCCGTCTTTGCTAGGCGATTGGCGGATGAATTGCAGGTCCAGCCACAATATCCGCCATTTGTTGGTATCCTCAGCAATGGCACGAGTGGAGACGTGAACAACATCAACTTTCGCGATCGTGGACCCTCGCTACCACCTTTTGAGAAGATGGAACAAGTAGGTAGACTTGTTGCTCGGCGCGTGGCAGAAGCTATGCCAGGCATCCAGTATCATTCATGGGTTTCACTCGACGCCCGAAGAACCGAACTAACGCTTTCTGTACGCCATCCAACCGCAGAAATGTTGCAGTACTTTGAACAGGTCAAGGCTCGACCTGCAGGGCAACCTGCCTATCACCAACATGAACTAACTTATGCCGAGCGAGTTGCTCAGTTGGCAAACTCACCCGATACGGTCGTTGTTCCACTGCAAGCGCTAAGAATTGGCGAACTCGCGATTGCCGCTATCCCATTTGAAGTATTCACAGAGATCGGCTTGGAGATCAAGAAAAATTGCCCGTTAGCAGATTGCTTTACTATCGAGCTAGCAGGCGGGTCCTACGGATACCTACCGACCCCGGAACAGCACGCACTCGGAGGCTATGAGACATGGATGGGTACCAATCGAGTTCAATTAGATGCATCTGAGATGATCACAGGCCAGATGCTCGAGATGATGAACGAGCTGCACAAGCAATCGAAATAAGCCCCACGAATGCTAAATTTTGTCTCAAGTTAGATGCTGATCCGCAAAGCAGCGATTGCTGCTAATTTCGCGGAGAGGCAATAATCTGCGTCCAAGGCAAAGCCTAAAACAACCTAAGCCAGAATGGGCTGGATCAATTTTCCGGCAATGTCGGTAAGCCGATAATCTCGACCCTGAAAACGGTAGGTTAGGCGTTCATGATCGATACCGAATAAATATAACAGCGTGGCATGGAGATCATTTACATGGACTGGGTTTTCGATGGCCGCATAACCAAGTTCGTCCGTCGCGCCATATTTCATGCCGCCCCTGATGCCGCCGCCAGCCATCCAAATCGAAAACCCTTTGATATGGTGATCGCGGCCAGAACCTTGGGCCATAGGCGTACGGCCAAATTCGCCTCCCCAAATGATCAGTGTTTCGTCTAACATACCGCGTTGTTTTAGGTCTTTCACCAGAGCCGCAGTTCCTCTGTCAACCAAGGCACCCGTTGTGGCGGAACCGTCCTTGATGCCACCGTGATGATCCCAGCCTCGATGATAAAGCTGAATGAACCGTACGTCTCGTTCCGCTAAACGTCTGGCGAGAAGGCAATTGGCTGCAAAGGAACCGTCGCCTCCGGGCGTCCCATACAGGTCCAAAATGTGCTGTGGTTCGTTGGATATGTCCATGAGCTCCGGAACGCTGGTCTGCATTTTAAAAGCAAGTTCATACTGGGCGATGCGTGTATCGATTTCAGGATCATGAAAAACCTGATTGCCGATCGAATTAAGACTTTCAATCGCTTCAATCACATCACGTTGCTTTTGAATATTAACTCCAGCGGGGCTCTTAACATATAAAACCGGGTCGCCCAAAGAGCGAAATTCAACACCTTGAAATCGACTTGGCAAAAACCCGCTGTGCCACTGACGCGAGGCAATCGGTTGAGATTGACCACCACCCACGCTAGTCATCACCACATAGCCTGGCAAGTTATCCGTTTCACATCCCAGGCCATATAACAACCAGGCTCCCATACTAGGACGCCCTGGAACTGCACTACCAGTATTCATCAGCGTGTGAGCGGGATCGTGATTGATCTGATCGGTGTGCATCGAATTGATCACGCAGATGTCATCCACGATGGAGCTGATCTCTGGCAAAATGCTGCTAACTTCGATTCCCGACTGCCCAAACTTGTTGAACGAGTGTTGTGGCCCTAGGCATTTGAGATTGTCTTTTTGCCCCTGCAACTGAGCAATTTGTTGGCCTTCGGTATAACTCTTGGGCATCGGTTGTCCGTCGAGCGATTTCAATTTGGGCTTGAAGTCAAACGTCTCTAAATGGCTCGGGCCCCCAGCCATGCACAGATGAATGATTCGCTTGCATTTGGGCGGGAAATGATAAGGGTGAACAACGCCCCGCCAGGGCGCCGCGTCTGCGGTTGAATCCTTGTCGGCGGCGCGAGAAGTTCGAGTAAGTAAATCAACCAAAGCCAATGCACCTAAACCACCGGCTTGGTGGCCTAGAAAAGTTCGTCGCGAACCGACAGGGAAGGGGAGCGAAAGCGGTGAACGCCACATAATGAATCCTAGCCTGATTGGGAAATTGCCTGGCTTTCAACTTCAAATTGCTGATTTAAGTCATTTCCGCGCGTTGAAGTTGATATTTGATTATAACCCGTCCTATGCTCGACCATAGATTTACATCGTCATGGCGACAGACGTACAACTTGCCAGCAATCACCGTCACGCGTGTACAGAAATCGGTCATGCAAGCGACTAGGACGGCCTTGCCAGAATTCCACCCGTACAGGAGTCAGAAGATAGCCACCCCAAAAGTCCGGGCGGGGAATCAGCTTGTCCGCGTATTGCTTCTCAAGATCCGCAGCGTCGGCTTCAAGCTTGTCCCTCGAAGGCAGAATCGCAGACTGGCGGCTCACAACGGCCCCTATTTGACTTCCTCGAGGACGACCGGCAAAGTATTCGTCGCTGGTCTGTGCATCCGTTCGTACCACCGTGCCCTCGATGCGAACCTGTCGTTCGACATGTGGCCAGAAAAATAGCAAACTGGCTTGATTGTTCTCAACCAGCTGCCGCGCCTTGTCCGACTGATAATTGGAAAAAAAAGTGAACCCCTCTTCCGACACGGCTTTCAACAGTAGGATGCGGCTCGAGACCCGACCGCGCTGATCGGCCGTGGACATTGTCATAGCATTTGGTTCGAACCACGACGCACTGTCAGTCGCACGTGCATGCTCAAACCACTCGCGAAATTGCTGAATCGGGTCACTTCTGAGATTGCCGGGATTTAAAGTCTGCTGGTCATAATTTCGCCGCAACTCATGCAAATCCATTTGATTTCTCCTAAGAACGTATCGCAGTCGACCGAACATACCTAACAATGAATCTATTACTTACATCCTACTGTCATTCTGACAACCTTTTCGACCCGGCATAAGGGCTTGTTCGCGATTCCCATTTAGCATGCAGTTCCACTCAGATACGATTTTTATCACTAAGCATATCCATTGGCACGTGAGTTGCAATAGAAATGGATGGTTGTTCATTGCTCCATGCCACGCTGGCAGCTTTCGTGAATTTGCCCATTTACTGAAGTGTAAGTACAGCCTCGACGGCTCAGGATACTCTGCTGCCTTTTGGTAGGAGTGATCGGTGTTGAGCAACCTGTTTTAAGGGGCATCGTTTTTGTCGAACTTTACTTGCCATGAATCGATTTAGTTCACTTTCCAATCCCACTTTGCGCGATCTCAGTTTGCGTGGCACATTGCTAGTCGCATCCCCCAACGTCTCCACTGGACCTTGGCAGCGCGCGGTTTGCCTGCTTGTCCACCACAGCGAACAGGGCGCGATTGGGGTCTGCTTAAACCGAACTATTCAATCTTCGCCGAAATTTTGGAAGGAACTGTTTGGACTATCGAGCGAAAAGCTAACTCCAAAGTCGCTTCATTTTGGCGGCCCCCAGGCGGGACCCGTGGTTGCCATTCATGATTGTCAAGAATTCGCTGAATACACAGGTGGCGACGGCGTGTACGTAGCAGCGCAAGTTGCAAGCCTACGAAGTTTGGTCTCCAAGACCGAAGCCGAAGTCCGAATTTTTGTAGGTCAAGCCAATTGGGGGCCGGGGCAGCTTGAGCAAGAACTGGGAGATGAGATTTGGCTGCCAGTTCCAGTTTCACCACAAATTGTCTTTGCTGACGAGCAAAAAATGTGGGTTCAGGCGATGCGAATTATTGCTAACAGTTTCGTGGCCAGGATTTGCGGCGTTAAGATTGTGCCAAATAGCATTTTTGACAACTGACGCTATTCTGTAGGCATAACTCGTTACCGTGTTGTCAACGAGTGACCTTGTGTTACAAGTGTCCGAACTCAGGCCGCCAGTTTCCGATATTCCCTCTTGTACTGAATGCTTCTATGCGCGTAGGTGTTGTTGTTAAAGTAATTCCAGACAAAAAAATAGGCTTTATTCGCTCGGAAGATTTGAAAGAAGATGTCTTCTTCCATTTTTCCAAAGTAGAGAAGGTTGGTAGCTTAGATTTGCGCGAAGGGGATGAAGTCGAATATGAAATAAATGAACTCGATAAGATTGAGAAGCGGAAGTTGCAGGCCACTCGCGTCCGGCGAAGTGCTCGACCACTGGCCATGAAAATTCAACCTAGCGACGCACCCGAACTGAAAGCCCATCATCACCCGCGAGCCAGACGGCAGCGGCCGAGCTGGCGCCCAGAAAAACCAGAGAACGACACCCTGGATTCCACCGAGGACGGTGAATCGTAACGAACGTAAACGTGACTGGTTGAAACATCGAAAGTAACGTGCTCGATCAATCTTTGGTTTGGCCACCGCGTCTAATTCGCTAGCCTGCATTCTCGAGCCAAACTTGCCAGGTACCTGGATGTGCACTTGGCGATTTGATTTGGGTTTGTCGCTAACCTTAAACACTTTTCGTAATCTAACTTGGCCTGACTCACACAACCACCAGCAATCTGATTTGCCCGCTGTAACTGATACGTAACGGAAATCAGTATGGGGCAAAAAAGCACGCGGTTCTGAGATGCAGAGTGTGGAGTGACAATAATTGCAGTCACAACAATGATCAGGATCGCCACTACAATAACGATCCACCTTATGATCTCAAATACTTCCGAAATTCCGGGAGTCATCTCGGCTTCTTTCGCCTCCTCTACGGCCTGTTCGCGCTGACGGCGCGCGGCCTCGGCATTTAGATTCGACAGATGGCTTGAGATCCTTACCAGTTCTTGCAGACGATTCGGATCATCCTGCCCAGCTATCAGCATTAACTTCATGACAGCTTCACTCAGCATTTTGCTTGTTGCATTCGCAAAGCACGTGACATCGTGATAGGCCTCGGCTGCTCCAGAAATTTGATTTACTAGTTGAGGCCTTGCTCTTACTTGCTCGATGAACTCGTGGACTCCTATCCGTTGGATTTCTTCGTAGACACCTTGCAGTAGTTGCCGATTACTAATTCCGACCAAAATAAGCCGTGCGATGTAACCTCGCGCTAGCAACACAGGATCAAATGGCTCAAGGTCGGCTGCCAATCGACGAGCATCAGCCTGCATGGCACCGTTGACTCGGTCCATTCGAGACATGAACTCTTCGAATACCCGAGCATCTACTGTCAGGTTTGGTAGGCCTGCCTGCAGCAGTGTCGAATCCACAGCACGCAACACGGAAGCGAAATCGAGTTGCTTAGTCATTCTCGCACTCCTCAAATAAGGTAACTGCGATCTAACTAGAGTCTCCTAGGACGACAATTTCATTCTACGGCCCACAAAACAATCTTCCAACCAATCCTATACCTGAAGGAAGACAGCAAAATTTTCGTAACCGTTCACGGTTTAGTTTCAAAGCCATACATAGTGTCCCTATAGATTTAGATCCATAAGGTTTATGACGTAGCGGTGAACTCAACGAAAAGTTCTAGCGGTCAGGGGGATTTGCTTGCACTAGATGAGTGGTTTGCTTTTGTAAGCACCGAAAGCTATTAACGGTTACCCATAACTGAGCCTACGGCGTTAGCCGAGGGTCCCGCGTTACAAAACGCCCCCAGTACGATACCCCACCCTTGTGCGATATTGCGTTGAACTCACACCGGTTTACCCCATTCATAACTGATAAACCCTACGCTAGCGGGTTGGGCTCACTATTCACGTTGACGCATGGGCTTCAGGGCGGCCGTAATTCGGTGCGGTACAACTAGTTCGCAAGAGTGTGGCACTGCTTCACCAGTGTGGCTGTTCTTTGCCAGCTTGATTTCCCGGGCGCCCCTAAACCACGAGCAAAGCACCTCACTAAGCTCGAGATGCGATCTATGTGGACGTCAATTCTTCAGGTAGAACCAGCGTTCAAGCCCGCGCAAGCTGCTAACATCAGATCCCACTGGCGACGCCAGAAGAGCCACACAATACGACGCATCAAACTTTTCAGTGCCACACTGCCGACAAATTAGATATTGGCCTACCCGCCAGCTCAATCGGTAGCCTGCCCCCTTCAGTCCCTATTTTTGTTCTCCGCTCGTGGGAACATGATAATGGTACGCACCGTCTCTCCACACTCGATTGGGATCGTCATTATCATGATCAAAGGGTCCGTAGTCCATTCTAAAATACTGTTGGGGGCTTGTTCTCTTGCCATAACCTACACCCCACAAACGCCACGTACGTTTGTTTGTAAAGAGCACTAATGGTTTGTCCAGAATTTTTATCTTTGGGATTGGGATCGGGTTTATTCTCGGGATTAACGCTCGAGTCGGTGGAGAAGGCAGATACAAATAGTAACGCCCGCCTTTGAGGTTCCGATCACCGACGATTTGCGCCGTTTTAAACCTAATCACTGTTGAAAAAAGACGAGCAGAATTGTCCCTCAAGCTGTATGACGCATTCCTAAAGAAATTGGGGGTTAGATACTTCTGAAAGCTCTCATTTATTAGAAGCTTATCAATATAGCTCTCGAGATCTGTCATGTTCGTTGTGACGTTCAACAGCGATATAATTAAGTCCAATGTTGTTGCAGTTGATTCTGCCCGATCTAGAAGCTCGAAGAGCTTAGTGACATTTGCAACGGTTGATCTAAATATTCCTTGAAGATCCTCAACGGCCGCCTGTTCTGAAATCGAAAACAATCCGCTGGGGTCGATGAATAGTGCCGGATTGCCGTTGGCATACAAATAGCGATGCATACTCATTGGCGACGCATGGGAGCCTGCGTATGTATCGCGCGTTAAGAACCTGCCTGCGCTTGCGCTTAGATACCTCTCCCTGAGATAGTCGAGTTCGGTGACCGCGTCGTGCTGTTCCCCTGCAAACAAATGCACGTTGGGCGTTACGCCATTCTGGGCGATTAACTGACCGAAGGCTTTGTAGACGTACCGGTCCGTGATGATGCCTAAGGCATCGCTAAGTGCCCGAGTACTGCCGAGGCCATCGACGAGGTAGAAGGACTTGCCAGTTTCGGCAGGACGGTTCTGGGAAATCAAATCGAGTCCGTGGACGTAGGAGACTTTGATGACGCCCGCCGGTGTGTACTCTTCCAGGACTTGAGCGTAGGGACGGTTGTTGTCAACAAGAAAGTTCGATTTGTCGCCGTTGTCTGCTCGTGAGACACGAATTCCATACGCGTCATATTCGTACTCGATGTCGTCGGTACCATCCCCGTCGGTGTCAACTGCGATCAGGCGATTCTCGTAGTCCCAGCCATAAAGCACGGTGTCGACAGGATTCCCATTCCGATCGGTGGACTTGGAAACGGTGTTTCCGTTGTCGTCGTAGCTATAAGTAATGGTGACCACATCGCCTGCCTGCTCGGTAAGGGTTTCGCTCAACAGCCGATCCATGGAATCGTATTCGTAAGTCGTGACGCCTTCCGCTGAGTCGTTCCGCTGGAGTCGATTGCCGACATTGTCGTAGACGTAGGCAATGATCCGGTCAGCAGTTTCATTGGCCAGATCCAGCGGATCCACGACATCCTCGAACATCGTCTCGCCGACCAAACGATAGAGTTCGTCATAGGCGTAATCTACTCCCCGACGGCCGTCAGAAGTTTCCTCGACGATTCGCGTCCGATTGCCTACCGCATCCAACTCGTATTGAATTCCAAACAGGATCTGATCAGTACCTCCGAAAGACTGAACAGCGACCAGCGAGCCGACATCGTTGTAATCCCGGGTCTCGTAGGTGCCATTGGGCAACTCGGTGCGGACGAGATGACCAACAGCGTCATAGAAGTAGCTCGTGATCAGCCCTTCGGGATCGGTGACGGTCAAGGGTCGGTTTTGGGCATCGTAGCTATACTCTGTCGTTCGCGGGGCGCTGCCAGGAACCGTGGTTGTGACCGACGTCCGATTTCCTGCAGCATCGTACGTGTAGCTAATCGTGGCTCCATCGGGGTCGACGCGTTGCACCAAGCGGTCTTGGAAATCGTACTGGTAGCTGGTCACACCGCGCGCGTCGCTGACCGTCTCTCGTTGACCTGTCGTTGTATACGTATACGTCACATCGGTACCAGTGGGGAAATCCTTTTTGATCAGGTGACCTAGCGTATCGTATTCGAACTGAACAATGTTGCCATTAAAGTCGGTCGTGCTGACAACCCTCCCCAACAGGTCGTACTCGGTGGTGCTGTACAGATTGTCCGCGAGATTTCCGGGCGTATCATCCGGAAGCATCGTCTTGGTAGGGCGCCGGAGGCCATCGTATTCAAAGCGAGCTTCTCTTCCGCTCGCATCACGCTGCACGATCAGATTGCCGAATCGATCATACTCGTACTCCGTCCTAAGATCCCACCCGCCTAAAGGTTGAACGACTGCCACGAGCCGACCTGAGGAATCATAATCATACTTGGTGGTGCTGCCGTTTTGATCCGTGCGTGCCGTTAGTTGACGCCGAGCGTCGTAGCTGTTAGATGTGCTGGTTGAATCAGCGTACACAGTAGTAAGTGACAAGCCGCCGGCAGTGTAACTAAACTGAGTCACTCGACCCAAGGGATCGGTCGTTGATATGCGTCGTCCGCTGGCATCGTAACTTTCAAAAATCCGCGGGTTGTCGCTTAGGTCCAGCGGCGTTTCATCTGGTAGAATTGTAGTAGTTCTATTCCCAACTGCGTCGTACTCAAAATGCGTCGCGTTTCCTCGAGCGTCAATCTCCATCACAACCTGACCGGCAAGATCGTAGACCGTTTCGATAAACGGATTATCCGATGGATCTTCGTCGTTTGGATCATCAGAAGTGGCAATGGGTAAAATGACTTTGGTTTGACGACCGAGTCCGTCGTACTCATACCGTACAACCCGTCCTGCTTCGTCTGTCTCAGCGATCGCATTTCCGGCTGCATCGTACTCAGTCTTTTGGCGAAGGTTATCTGTATCATCAGATGGAGTATCGTCAGGAAGGATTGTTTCGATGAGTAGCCCTCGAGAATCGTAGACGTACTTGGTAACGTTCCCCAAGCCGTCGATCGCTGCAATTCGATTGCCCACCGTATCGTAAATTGATGCCAGGACGTATAACAAGACATCATCCTCGGCTGTTGTTGTCTTGATGACTCGCCCCTCACCATCAAATAGGTGAGAACTCACGATATTTTTGAAGCGGTCAGAGTCGGAGCCGAGTATGCTTTCGGTGAGCTGATTTCCATTTGCATCAAACGAGAATGTTCGCGTAACTCCGCCCTCAACTTGCTGACGAATAACGTTCCCAGCCGCATTATGCTGAAAGACAGTCTCCTGGGCGAGAATCGATACGTGCGTAGGGTTGCCCGTTGTGTCATAAACTAACGAACCGAATTGCCCCTCGGAGTTTTGTGCTGTCAGCAGATTGCCCGAGGCATCGTAGTCGTAGGTTGTTAAGTTACCCAGCGGATCAACTCTAACGGTCGGCGATGCAATAGTACGTTTGACCAGGCTGTAAACGCCGCTGCTGACGGTAAGTTGCTGGTAGCTGAGAAGTGTCGAATTGCCCAAAGGGTCCGTCTGGCTTATCACATTGCTGGCGCTATCGTAGACATACGTTGTCGTGCGGTTGAGCGGATCTGTAATTGATGTCTCTAGCGTAGGATTCACCGGATCGTTATAGGTCCGTGTCGTGACACCTCCTTCAGCGTCAACCGTTTTAACGACGTTCCCCAAAGTGTCGTATTCGTGGGTCGTGCGATTTCCCAGCTGATCGACGACCGTTTCGATCGAGTGTTCGGGGTCGTGAATCAGTTCGACCGGATTCCCGTCCGAGTCGATCATTCTGATCATGCGTCCTTGATCGTCGTATTCTGTCCGAATACCACTGCGGCCGAGAGGATCAATAACATTCGTCAGGTAGTGAGGCTGGGTGGGATCGCCATAAGCGAAAGTTGTTTGGTTTCCGGTACGGTCGATCACACCCACGAGATCTCCGTTCTGATCATATGCGTACTCGACTCGATTCCCCATGGGATCGATTACAGCGGTAATGCGGCCGCGAGGATCACGCTCGAAAGTAATGCTCTTGCCGGTCGAACTGATGATTCCACTCTCGGTGAAACTCAGCGTGTTGTTGTTCGTATCCGCCACTGTTCGGATCTGGCCACTTGCGGCGTCGATCTCATAGGAGATTCCTGCATCCGTTGTCATAAAGAAGCGTCCGCCGAACACTGGATCGGCGGGATTGTACGGACGGCCAGATACCGAATAGCCTCCGCCTGATAGCCAGAGGTAGGTTTCTGCGGAGACGGATAATTCACTGGTTACACCAGGATCAGGAACGAATACGGGCTCATAAAACGGTATCTGAACTCCTGCTGGCAACGTAACCAGCTTTGGCTGAAACGTGAATCCTGTGCGTCTGCCGCCCGGCAGTGTCACGTAGACTCGAGCACCATTATAAAACGCGTTATAGCTCCCGAACTTTTCTGTACCCGTCGGCCGTACGCTGGTCTGTAAGTTTGCGTCCTGAATCTCGAGACGCCAACCGTATCCAAGGTGATTTTGTGTATTCGCGTTCAACGTGTCGTAGGTCCGCGATACAGTCAGCGGAATCCCCGACACGGGAATGGCCAGGTCGGTGAATGAGAGCGTGAAGTTCCCAATCTTTAGATCTCCGCCGACTTCCAACTGTAGAAACCGACGAACACGATTACCTCCGGCATCTTGGGCGGTAAGTCGTAGCGTGTAGCTACCGTTCGCAAGTGTCGTTGGATCGAATGTGCCAATATTCGCATTGTCGAGTGGACTCAACGTTTCACCTAGCGGCGATTCAACTCGGAGGATGTCGATGAATGCCTCCCCACGCGGCGCATAGGACAATGTATACGAAGTTAGGTTATTGTCCTCATCTGTAATCGTCGCGAAGACTTGAGTGAGATTGGTTATCTCGATGGTGCGGCGGGCGAGGCCACCGGCGATTTGGATCACTTCTCCAGATTGTGTTAGCAGGCTTTCGAAAGTTAGTTGGGGTGGATCACCTTCGCCATCCAAGTCAGTTACAGTGCCTCCAGTGACCGTTTGTTGTGCAGACGCCTGGCCGACATTGCCGCTTGCATCCGTTGCCACGACTTTGATCTCATAGTTGCCAGCTGTTGTGAACAGATAATCCAATATTCCGTTTGGCTCGCGGGCTACTGCGACACCATCAATGTAGTATTCGATCAACTCCACCCCAACGTCGTCGGTCACATTGGCAAAGGCCACAACTGGATTGCCGATTTCTACTGGGTTTTGGGCAAGCGAAAGCGACACTTGCGGAGGTTGACTATCGGGGACCACGCGAACAACGAATTTCGCATTGCGCGAAGCGCCGCGTTCGTCCGTGGCTGTTACGGCAACTTCATTTTCCCCCAAGTCGGGCAAAGTTGGCGTCCATTCGATTCGCCCTAGCGGATCGATCATCAAGCCACGGCTGATGGAGTCCGAGTCAAGGACGAATGTAATCGCGCTGTCATCCCCGTCAGGATCGATGGCCCGGATATCCGTGCGGTAGACATTTCCAAGAATGACAGAAGAACGGACCTGTCCGACGAACTCAGGCGGAAGGTTGCTCGACATGACATCGATCGAGAAATTCTGTCGGCCGACATTGCCTTGTGGGTCGATGGCCACGATCGATACACTGTTTTGGCCCAATTGCGAACTTGTGGGAATCCACTCGAGCGTACCTGTCCCCGCCACAAACGACATTCCCTGGGGACTGTTGGCTGCCACGACCTCCAATCGGACAGGTTGGCCTTCGGGATCAGTGGCAACAACGGCGTAGCTATAGAGCTGGCCAGCAGTCGCAAAAAATGGCGGTAACGAAGTGAACGTCGGAGGCCGTCCCCCAGCCATCTCTGACACGACGATGGAAAACTCTTGGTTGACCGTGGCTCCATGCGGGACATCCGCGGCGGTGATTCTCACGTTGTGCGCACCTACCTGGGCCAGCTCAGGCGTCCATTGGATGAGTCCAGTTGAGCTGTCAATTGTCATTCCGCGATCGATCGCCGCAGGGTCCAGCGAGATGGCAACAAGGTCACTGTCTGGATCGGTTGCTGCGACGCGATAACTGTACAGTTGCCCGACTAGGGCGACAGTTGGCGGAAAACTCTCGAACATCGGTGGTAGGTTAACGGGCCGAACATTGATTGAGTAGCTTTGCGAGAATCCTCCTCCGTTCTCATCAACAACGGTGATGACGACATCGTGGACACCCCCGTCCTTAAGGGAAGGCGTCCAGCGAACAGTTCCAAGAACCGGGTCAATCGACATCCCCAACGGTCCATCCGTCAGTTCCCAAAACAGCGCGTCGTTGTCCCCATCCGTGGCTCGGGCATCGTACTGATATTGCTCGTCAATCAGTGCGTAAAACCGCGGCTCTGAGACGATTCGTGGTGGTTGGTTCACAATTGAAGTCACGACAGCGATCTGGAAGTCCTGTGTGACCTGCCCGCCGCGACCATCAGACACTGTAATAGAGACATCATGGCTATCGAACTGGTCCGAGCTCGGATGCCAGACAAGTAAGCCATTGGAGTCGAGCGTCATCCCGATCGTCGCTTTGGTCGCGGAGTAGTTGAGAGGATCACCGTTTGGATCGGCGGCAACGATCTGGTAGCGGTATTGGTGACCCACCAATACTTTCTCGCGCGGAATCGAACTAACCACCGGCGGTTCGTTGGTTGAGTTGGCAACAACTTGCAAGTCAAAGGACTGGACTGTAAGGCCATCGCGAGCATCCCGCACTAGCACCGCAACGGAGTTTGTCCCAATGTCGTTCGACGTTGGGGACCAGACAATCCGACCAGTCATTTGATCGATGGTCATTCCCTGGGGAGCGGCATCGAGTTGGAAATCGAGAATATCATCATCCGCGTCTTGGGCAGTTACACGGTATTCGTAGGGGAATCCAACAGTCGCAGGCCCCGCTGGTGATGATGTGATCACTGGAGCGTTGTTTAGCGCCGCCACCGTGATCGAAAAATCCTGTACGTCGACCCCATCGTGGCCGTCCCTGACGAGCAGGATTACACGGTGCGTTCCCACTTGATTCGGTTCGGGAATCCAGGACATCTCTCCAGTGGATGAGATTTGCATTCCCTTTGGCTTGACAGGCAGATCAAACTGGAGTCGATCGGCATCGAGATCCGTGGCAACCACTGAATAGGAGTAGAGATATCCGACTTTCACTAGGGCGGAAGGACTGGAGTGAATCGTGGGCGCCGAATTCGCACGATCGATACCCACATCAATTGTGAAAGATTGAACGGCTTCACCGCCTCGACCGTCCAAGACGTGAACGGTGACCGGATGAGCACCAATCTGCAAGCGTTCCGGAGTCCAGGAAATCACTCCGGAAGTTCGGTCAATGCTCATTCCGATCGGTGCATCCAAAAAGTAAAACGAAAGCGGATCGCCGTCCGAATTTTCAGCCGTGACGAGATAGTGATACGGACGAAGAACGGTGGCGACTTCCAGCGGCAAAGAAGTTACCACCGGAATCTCGTTTGGCCCACCTAAATCGACTGTCACGTCAAAGCATTGCGACGCGACTCCACCCCGTCCGTCGGAGGCGGCAATCTCAAATGAGTAAACACCCGGCATACGAGGTATCCAGGTTATTATGCCGGTTTGCGCATCCATCACCGCACCGTCCGGACCGGCGACCAGTCGAAACGTAAGCTGGTCCCCTTCAGGGTCTATCGCCCGTGCCGGATAGTGGTAGGCAGCGTTCAGCGTTACGGGAAGGGTTCCGATGACGGTCCCCCCCGCGCGGACAAATTGCACATCAAAGTTGTGTGCGTGTCCATCGCCCGTCAACTGGATGTCGAACGTTGCTGTTTCACCGGGTGCGATTCCCGAGAGCGGACCTGTTTGATTTGAAAAGCTAACCGTTGGGTCCGTGATAGCGAGATCGAGTTGCAACTGCTGATGTATCTCACGAGCCTTGATCTCGACGAAAGCTTGGGTGAAGGACTCCGCCAGCAGTCCACCGGATCGCAGCTGGTTTAAGTCCCAGGCGGCGGCTCCGGTGGTCCAGGCGAGATCGACGTAATCTTGCTTGGTTGTGCCTTGACCGCTAACGAATTGGCCTCCTTCAGATCTTGTGAATCCGCCGTGGCCATCGGGCAAATAGGCGTTCCCTTGGAAATCTACGCCGACAGGTACACTGCCATGGCCGTCGACAAACGATGCGTCCAACACCCCGTTCAATAGGATGTTGCGTGACGAGAGTCCAGCGAGCACGGACTCGAACCCCAGGTTGGAATCAAGAATGTCTCGGTCTTCATCTGTGATCAGCACAAAGTTGAGAGCAGCGGCCTCACGGAACTCGTAGTCCGTCAGAGCCGAGTCAATAGCGTCGTATCCGTCTTCGGTGTCGCCTGCGGTGACGAGTTGACTTGTGCCGGCAACGAGCGTAGCGGCGTCAACCAAGTAGGGATCGCCAGAGGACGTGAGTCGAAAACGTTGCCCGACCGATCCCTCGAATTCGAAGAGCTGAAGTTGTCGCACCGGGGAAAAATTGCCCTGGTATTGTCTGTCCACATTAATCGAGTCGCTCGAAGCCTGATCGACAATTCGGAAAGCGTAGCGACCGGTCTCTGTTCCTTGCGTGTCAGTGGTCAAGGCATATAAGCCATCGAAAGAAATCTCGATCAAAGGCGAATCAGCATTCAACGATCCCTCGTAAACGAGCTCTCCAAGTGGTGCAGTTAGACGAATCTGTACATCGGGAATCGAATCGATCGAATCAAAAAAGATCTTTTGTCCTCGATGGAGTCTAATCGAATAAAGATCCCGGTCTCCTGAAATACTCGCCTCACCAAAGACAGTTGGGCCGATCGAGATCTCGTCGCGGATTGTTCGGTCGCTCCAGATAGCAAACGTGTGAGCCTGGGGATCACTCTCGGAGATACGCCCCTCGGCGATCAGCGTGTACTGTCCGGAAGACGGCATCGTCAGTCGGCCCACGTCGGAGAAAGTATTGCTGAATACTTGGCCACCGAAAGGATCGATCAAACGCCAATACCCGAGAGGAGACTGTAGGGCATCGAAAAACAACTGCTCACCAGCCTGCGCGCCAAACTGGTACAGTCGAATTTCGTTGCCTGGATCGAACATGCCACTGACCGTCATGCCGGAGTCAATCGAAACCGCTGAGGCAAGATCCAATAACCGAAAGGCATAGTCGCCGGTCGCAGCGCCGTTTCCATGTATGGTTAGCTGATAGTCTCCTGCTGCCAGCGGGAGCACAAAGTTTGTGCTGCTTGCATCCGAAAGACTCAATTGCCGATTGACAACCTCCTCCCCGCTTCGTCCTTGCAAACTCCAGCGAATCTGGGCATCGTTGGTCAGCGAGTCGAAAATCAGTTGCGAATTGCTGGCTAGCGTGAACGTAAACGCGTCCTGCTCGCCGACGGCTGCAATCGAGTCACTGATTGTTTCGCCGAGGGAAAGTGCCTGTCCGGTGAACGCATTGGGTGGGTCGTTTCCAAGAAACTCGACCTTGACACTGTAGTCCTGGGGATCGCTGGTAGATACACGGCCTTCGACCAGAAGTGTGTAGTCGCCGGATACAGGCAGGGTCTGCATGTTTACGTCAGACAGTGCGTTGCTGAAGATTTGATTGCCGAAGGGATCAATCAGACGCCAAAAACCGGTAGGTCGTTGCAAAACATCAAAAAAGAATTGGTCGCCCGCGGATGCTGCGAGTCTGTATGCGTGAGACTGACTGCCTGGATCCAGCGTGCCGCTAACGGGTGTTGCGGGTGTAATCAATGAACCAGTGGCGAGATCAAGTAGTCGAAACGCGTAATCTCCGGAAGCATCGCCGCTGCCATCAACCGTCAGCAAGTAATCTCCCGCCACGAGCGACAGGACATTGTTGGCGTTACGAGAATCCGAGAGGTCAAAGCGTTGGTTCAGTACCTCGTCACCGCGTGGCCCGAAGAGATTCCAGAGTAGGCGGGTATTAGTTAACGCGTCAAAAGCCAAGTACGAATCGCTCGCCAGAGTGAAAGTGTATGCGTCGCGCTCACCGGCAACACTGATGCTTTCGCTGATCGTGTCGCCTAACGTCAAGGCCAAGGTTGTCATCGCAATGGGCTGTACGTTAAAGACATAGCCCTGAGGATCCATGGCGGCCGCACTACCTTCAACAAGTAATGTGAAACGCCCCGAATGCGGTAGACTCAGCGTGTCGACGTCGGCTAATGAATTGCTAAACAACTGGCCGCCGTACTCATCGAGCAGGCGCCAGTGTCCATTGGTAAGGTCCAAAGCGTCGAAATAAAACAGATCATCGGCTTCCGCCTGAAACTCGTAGATGTGTGTCGCATTCCCCGGATTCAAGGTTCCGCTTAGGATCGTGCCTGGCACAATCGAGACGGCCGAAGCAAGGTCGAGCAATCGGAAGGCGTAGTCACCCGTCGCATCCCCACTTCCGTCGACGGTAAGCAGGTAGTCCCCTGCCACTAGC
Organism: Planctomycetales bacterium; assembly: GCA_020427005.1. Lineage (GTDB taxonomy): Bacteria > Planctomycetota > Planctomycetia > Pirellulales > Pirellulaceae > Aureliella. Next base: position 97,258 of record JAGQOY010000001.1, on the reverse strand, counting down.
GAAAGAACGTAGTTCGAGCTGACTGCATCCGAGCCATCCAGGCGTCGATTGACCACCTCGTCACCACGTGGACCAATGAGGCTCCAACGCAAGCTGCTGTTTGTTAAAGAGTCGAAGACCAATTGGGCGTCGGTGGCCAACGTGAAGCGATACTCGTCGAATTCGCCTCCAACGCCGATACTTCCGCCGACGATGCTGCCCAAAGTGATGGCCTCGCTTGTAACAACGACGCGCTGCACGTTGAGGCTGTAATCCTGCGGATCGTTTTCCGTCACTCGGCCTTCAACAACTAACGTATATATGCCCGAGGCGGGCAGCGACAGTGTTTCCTGATCGGTAAAATTGCGTCCACCCCACACTTCGCCGCCATAAGGATCGACCAGACGCCAGTAGGCGGTAGCAGCCTGCAGTACGTCAAAGAAATACTGCTCGCCGACTAAGGCGTTGAACTGGTACAAGTGCGTTTGGTTGCCTGGATCCAATGTGCCACTCACCGGTACTGCCGGCGTTAATAGAGTCGCCGATGCTAAATCTAACAGGCGGAATCCATAGTCGCCGGTGGCATCCCCGATTCCACGTACTATTAGCTGGTAGTCGCCCGGCACGAGTGAAAACAAATAACCTGCTGCACCAGCGCCCAAAGAATCGAAGCGTTGCTCTGTAACCTCCCCTCCTCGGTGGCTCACAACACTCCATCGCAGCTGGCTATTGTTAGTCAGGGAATCGATAAGTAAATACGAGTCGCTTGCCAGAGTAAACGTAAAGCCATCTTGCTCGCCGGATGACACTATGGAACCTTGTACCGTATCGCCCAGGCTCAGTGGCGTCCCGCTGAATGAAGTCGGTGGATTGTTCCCCAAAAACTGAACACCGAAACTGTATTCCTGGGGATCGACAGTGGTCACCTGACCCTCGATCATCAGCGTGTAGACTCCGGAAACCGGTGCGGTCAACATATCCACGACTGAAAACGAATTACTGAATACTTGTCTGCCGTACGGATCGACCAGCCGCCAATAACCGTTGGCTGTTTGAATGGCGTCGAATGTAAACTGGTCTCCCGCTTGCGCACTGAGTTGATAGAGATGTGTCTGGTTACCTGGGATCAAACTGCCACTGACTTCAGTTCCGGTCGTGATCGAAACTGCTGAACTCAGGTCAAGCAAGCGAAAAGCGTAATCACCGGTTCCATCAGCGATCGCGTCGATGGTCAGTTGGTAATCACCAGCAACCAGACGCAGCACACTGTTACTGTTCCTAGCGTCCGATGTACCCAGGCGTTCGTTGTTGACCTCCTCGCCTCGCGGGCCTGAGAGGCTCCATCTCAATTCGCTATCAAGTAGCGAATCAAAGGTTACTAGCGCATCGGAGGCCAAGGTGAAGGAATAGGTGTCTTGTTCGCCGGCAACACCAATCCGATCACTGATCGTTTCTCCCAGTGTCAGCGAGTTGTGTGAGTTAACGACAGGCTGGACATTAATGCTATAAACTTGGGAATCAAGTTCAGAGAAACGCCCTTCGACGAGCAATGTATAGCGACCGGAGTTAGAGATCTTGATGGTTTCAACGTCCCCGAACGTATTGCCAAAAACCTGCCCACCGTAGGGATCGAACAACCGCCACTCGCCACTAGCCCGCTGCCGAACATCGAAGTAATACTGCTCCCCAGCCAAAGCGTTGAGTTGAAACTGGTGGGTCAGGTTGCCAGGCTCCAGTACACCGCTAACCGGCATTCCGGGTGTCATCAATGACGCAGTCGCCACATTCAAAACGCGAAAAGCGTATCCTCCAGTCGCGTCCCCAGATCCCTGGACAGTTAGCCGATAGTCTCCAGGTACAAGCGCAAGGAAGTTGTTCCTATTTCGAGTCCAGGGTTCGTCTACCACCTCTTCACCCCTGGGACCAGTGAGGCTCCAGAGCAGGTCGATATCAGCTGTCAGCGAATCGACGTACACAAGCGAGTCGGCTTCGATGGAGATTCGGTGTGTCTTCTTAACCCCAGGCGTGTCGATGACACCCTTCGTCGTATTGCCGAAAACGATTGCGTCCGCTGCTGGCATTATTTCTGAAACCGTAAAAGCAAAGTCGAGGTTGTCGACCATGCTTTCAACCAACAGCACGTAGTCGGCGGTCGCTTGTATTTCGGCTATGAAATCAGCGAATTGCCCGGGAGTAACGACAGTTCGTCCATCGGGTCCAATCAATCGGAAGTTGGCATCAGCGACATTACCATTTACTACAAACTCGAGTTTCTTTCCGGTTTGCCCCGTGATGTGAAAAGCTGTCGTTTGATAGCTGGATTCGAGCTTACCCTGTATCATTTGATCAAAATCCACCGTTGTCGACTGGGAAAGATCCACCACGCGGAAAGCATAATCGCCTTCGTCATCAATGGTTATTCCTTTTACTTCAATTGTGTACTCGCCGGATTGGGGCAACGCATAAATGCCCAGGTCGCGATTCAGTGCATCTAGGTGCAACGAGTTGCCTTCCGGGTCCCAAATCTCCAGAGTTAGCGTTGCTGATCTGCTTGCGAGAACATCGATCAGGATCTCGGTGCCAGCATTGGCTTGAAAATGGAACACATCGGAAGGGTGGGCACTTGTGATCGTCCCGGCGTGTAACACATCGAAACCGGAAGATGTGACTGGTACCTGGGCAACCTCCTCGAAACGAAAGTCATATTCGCCCACTGTTGACTGGTTGTCATCAACTCCCAAAACCAGCGTGTGAGTTCCTCTGCTGGTGACGGCAAAGTCGATGCCCTCAAGGTGGTTTGAAGCGGATACTAACTCGCCCGCAGGACCATAGAGCCGCCATTGAGCTCCTACCGCGCTGTCGGCCAGATAGAAGACATGCCCTGGCTCACGATCGCCGATTCCGCCGAAACCGACCAGTCCGTAGCGGTTTGGGCCGATCCCGCGAGCCGCCAGCTGAGCTTCGAGACTGAGTACCATCTCGGCCAGCCACGCGTGCTCGCCGACCATGGAGCCCGATTCGTCAACGATCAGTACGATATCTGCAAACCCACCGTGACCACCGTCGGGGGGTAATGTGATGGAGATCGACTGAACAATGGATTCCCCTGGAGGCAAATCCAATTCTAGTTCCACTGGTGCAACGTTTCCGCTTGAAGGATTTGTCATTGCGGGCAGGTGGAAAAAATCCAGAGGATCACTGACGAAATAGGGAGATCCATTTCCAATTTCAGCTGCAACTTGAATCTGAAAACTCTGCGTGGCCAAACCACCATGACCGTCATCAACTTGCAACGCAACAGCGAAAGTTCCAACTTGGCCAGCTAGTGGATTCCAATTGACCAAACCAGACGAGTCGATGGTCAGTGAGTCAGGGCCGGAGAGTAGGGAATAGCTAAGTGAATCGCCGTCGGGATCGCGCGCTTTGGCTAGATATTCGTATGATGCATTAACGGACGTGTTAACAGGAGGCACTGACGTGAACACTGGAGGACGATTAGGAAGAAAGCTCCAAACGCTAAGCGAGAATACCTGGTTTTCTCGTCCATTGCGGCCATCGTATACGTCGACCTCCACCACATGACTGCCGTTATCATTCATCGTCGGCTGCCAATGAATTAAGCCAGTTTGACGATCAATAGTCATCCCTGATGGCGCTACAGTCAGTTGATAATCCAGTTGGTCACCATCTGGATCACGAGCTTCAACGTCGTAGATGTAACTTCTACCTGACTGCGCGTCTATGATGGGCGTAGATTCGATTATGGGGGCGCGATTGAGCTGTCCATAAACAACTAGATCATAGCCAAATCGCTCCCCAGTTGGATTATGAAAAAAAAGCGAAAGCGGTTCACTAATATCTCCGGGATCCAATGAGTTTTGATCGATGAGCCTTGTGAAATCAAAGTAGGGTGCTCCATCAGGAGTATAGCCGTCATTGCCGCCAACTCCGACGCTAGGATTGGTAATGTTCTTGATCGCCATAACGATCGGACCGTCTATAGCAAACCCTGCTTCATTGAATAATGCGACTTCCGCAACCAATGTTTCAACTGTATCGTCGAAAGAAGTGTGTTTGTACGTCGCTGACACACTACTAGTAACGTCCGACAACACACTGAAATCCAATCTCGTGGAAACAGATGAGCTCAGTTGCGCTGGCACTTGTCCCGTAGAATACTGACTTGCGGAGTTTACTACTTCGATGCCACGAACAATGACACTTGTTTCGTTATCGAAATCGTTGTTAACAAGCCTTGCCGTCACGCGCACTTGCGAAAGCGCTGGCAACCCCGCTAAATCCACAATCACCGACGAATCTTGACCTAGCGGAGCTGTGGTGGTTCGCGTCGTTGAGCTAAATATTGGTTCTAGGTCTTCGGTCCAGTTGTAAACTACGTTCTGATCGCGTGAATACGGCCAGGTCACTGGATTGCCATCCAGGTCTGTAATTGCGATCTCAAAGGCATCACGGATAGTCCTTTTGCTTGACGTATCAAAATCAGGGGCTTCAAAGAGAATTCTTATCGCAGAAGAATCATCAGGTAAAGTTAGCACCCGTGAAAACTCAGTTGTAAAACCAGTTCCCTCCAACAATTGTGGAGAGCATGCTGTTGCGATCCACGTTCCTCCGCCCGATTGAAAGGAACTTCCAGGTTGCGAGGGATTAGAGTTGAGATAGTTGATTACAATCAGTGCGTCCAATGGTGAAACGAATCCATCGCAGCTCACATCTAAATAGGGCAATGTCACTTCAGCTTGAACTTGGCGTGGGAGTCGACCGGATGCGGGATCGGAGTGTCTCGTTCCATTCAATTCGTTAATGACCAAGAGAGCGTCAATTGGCGTAACGAATCCTGCGGAATCTCCATTCACATTTAATGGGTTAATCACGTTATTCCAAACGGCTGCTACCAATAGATGCCGCGATTCCAGCTGTTCGAAGCAACCTAATCGTTTCTTTTGATTGTTCTGTTTAACCTGTTGAAATCGCGGCAATAGACGTCGAAGGGCGTTTCTCATGGGCGGATCATCATATGGATTAATAGATCTGAGATTCTGCTTGTCAGTCGATTTTGTTTCGGCTGCCTATTGGCAATCAACTCAACATCCATTTGGTTCCATCACCAAAGTCGATCTGACAAGCGAGGTTACCGCAACACATACTGAATTGGCGAATACACTCCCCCAATCAAAAGAGACGAATTTCCATAATTGGAGCTTATACCCTAACCGCAACCCCAACGGAATTCAACTAAGTGCTACAGATCAGCAAAATTCTGGATCATTCGCAGTAAATTGTACTGTTGTGTTGCGAAAGATTTTTACCGAATCCTATGCTTTGTATGCAAACTCTGTGGGCAGAGAATTAGAAAAAGACAGCGGCTATACGCTCCGTGCAATCATGAGCGCAATTGGACGAGAACAAGTCCGCATCCGATATGATGCTCGATCCCCGAGTGTGGCGTACTTGGTTGGCGGCTGGAGAGCAGATGGTTTTCCTGTACTGGATATTTCTATTCTTGCTACTAACCATCGTCATGCTGCCCTTACCAATTCTGATCGGACATTTAATTGCTGGAGCAGCAGCTGCAATTCGTTCACATCCGTAGCGTCTGGGGCGTGATATGAAAACAATAGCCAATTAATAGTTTAGTTGACGATGGAATCCATGGTCAATTTGTCCACGTCAATTGGCGGCAATATAGTAACGAGTAAAACGCTCGCCCCATCACTCTTGGCTTAGTCGCTCTCCTTAATACGAATATTACGCCAAGCTACTTGATAAGGGCCAACACCTGGCTGGATTCGATGAACTTGCAAACCGATGAAGCCTCGAGGGTACTCTGAATACGCTTCTTCGTCGCTTATGTCCTCAATCTTCGATGTGTTAATCCAAGTCTGAATCCTTGGTCCCGCAGCAACGATACGGAAATGATTCCACTCGCCATCTTTGAAGTGCTTGTGTGGCTTCAATCGATCCTCGGGCGTCATCCAGCCTTTGCCCGTAGCCTCCAAATAGACATATCCAGCTTCTGCACCGTCGGCGCCGCTGGCTTCGATCTCAACCTGTGGTCCGATGACGCGCCCCGCAGCTCGGTTTGGGCCTTCACCGATGGTTTCTTTGCGTGTTGTCGATCGGATCTGAACTCCGGAATTCAACTTATTATCCACTTTCACATCAAATTCGAGTTCAAAGTCGCCATACTCCTTTTCGGTACATAGAAAGGAATTCCAACTTCCCTCTACCGTCGTGCCAACAATGCTACCGTCTTTGACGATGTATGTAGCTGTACCGTTCTTTTGGACCCAACCCTCCAGAGTCTTACCATCAAACAGTTCCGTCCATTGAGTCGCATCCTGAGCGCTCGAAACTAGGACGCCAAGGATTGTCATCACAAACAGTGAAGTAACGAATCTATTCAAGACTTTGTCTCCTAAGATGTTGGACACTTCTCGCTATTGATTGTTGCTGAAAGGTGGCTTTACATTTTAAAGTTCAGCCGTGCGTTCACCGATTTTCATTAACTAACTCTCCAAAGCTTGGGATAGTCGGAAATGGAAACCTTGCGTAGACGCTTCCTTTTCCGGAGAGGGTTGGCAGGATACTGATTTGCGTGTGTTAGTTCGGAAAACTCATATTGAAATGCATGCTAGCCTTGCGGTCCTGGAGACTGGCAATCCATTGTCTGAGCAAAAAAGTTGAATAGGCATCTCCAGGGCGAGTGAGTTTATTTTGAGCAACCCATTACATGGTCAATCTCGCTCAATCCTACGGGGAGGCAGCCCGCCAACCCTGCTGAAGCTGGGCCGCCAGTTCAGTCAGGAGTTTCGCATTGCCAGTCGTGTTGGCAATATTCGCATTCTCTTCGGGATCAGCTTGAAAATCGTACAATTCGACAGCTACGAGATCACCGACCGATTCATTTTCAAGATCCCAGTGATGCCACTCTACATAATGATACCTCGGTGTCACCATCGAAAGACCCATGTAACGGCCACCATCTGGAGAAACTCTGGGAGTACGATGAAACTGGCTGAATGCGGCCGACTTCCAATTGAGATTTGGCTCGGAAAGCAATGGCAGGAAGCTTGTTCCCTCCATAATCGGTGGGATCGCAATGCCCGCCGCATCGCAGAGAGTTGGATAGATATCCACAAGCTCAACGATCTGGTCACACTTAACGCCTGACGCAGCCAGACCGGGAACCCGCATGAGTAGCGGTACGCGGATATCTATGTCGTAGTTCGTTTGTTTGCACCAACTTCCGTGTTCTCCCAGTTTCCATCCATGATCTCCCCAAACGACCACGATCGTATTCTCTGCTAACCCTAGTTCATCTAGGCCACGCATGAGCTTACCGAAACAAGCGTCGACAAAACTGACCGAGGCGTAGTACCCGTGTTTCAGTAGTCGTGCCTCTTGTTCCGTCAAACTGGCGGTAGCAGGATGCTGGACGTGTTCAAAGTCATAGCATCCTAAGAGTTCATACATTGAGTTCATGGCCATGACTGGCGAGTCTACCGGTAAAAACGGATTGTCTGCTAAGGACAGCGATTGGCGATCATAGAGATTCCAGTACCGCGTGGGAGCAACAAACGGTAAATGAGGTCGATAGTATCCCAGCGCCAAGAAAAATGGTTGGTGGTTCTCTTTCAGGCGAGAAAGCGTTTGGATTGCCGAGTCAGTCTGAGCACCATCGTAAAACTCATGGTCTGGAGCCTCGTAAGATTCAGTCGCACGCCCGTAGGCCCAACCGTCGGCATATGCATTGGGATTTTTTGCAAGCCGACGTTTTCTTACTTCTGCCAATTCAGCAAGCAGTCGCTCGTCGTGATAGAGTGACTCAGGCTCTCGCCCGATCATGTCGGGAGTCATGTATTTTGCGGGACGTAAATCAGGTTCATCGAATGAAATTCGGTCCGGCATGAAGTTATGGAAGATCTTTCCCATCGAAACGGTGTAGTAACCATGCTCTTGAAAATACTGCGGAATCGTTACCACGTCAGGCATGTTGTCACGGAATTTACCACGCAAATCCCACACCCGAGTCGAATCTGGACGCAAGCCCGTCATCACGCTGGCACGTGAAGGAGCGCATACCGCAGCCTGACAGTAAGCGCGACGAAACACAGCCGCACTTCGCGCAAAAGCATCAAAGCCTGGCGTTTCGATTTCTTCGCAACCGTAGCACCCGAGTTCCGGTCGCAAATCATCAATCACCACGAACAAGACGTTAGGGCTTTTCGCCAAAAGTGGCAGAGCCAATCCCCAAACAATAGATAAAACGGCGAGACTGTTCCGAAATATGAGATTCATTTATCCACGGCACTTAAAGCAAACGAGGAAGTCAGACACTAACACAAGCTAACGGTTTAACGTATCCGACTTAAGTCTGAATGTCGGTCAATAGAGTATAGCCAGATTCGCAACTGAGTTCTTAGCTGCCCGTCGTTAGAACCCCGCCTCTCGAAGAATGCTGTCCAACGCACTGCGTGTTGGATAGGTTTTTCGAATCATTTCAACCTTGGCAGCCGCCGTCGACTTTCCACAGGCTTCGGCAAGCAGTTGTAGCTCCTCAGCTGCTCGTTGATAGGCCGGACGGTTCCTCTCCTCGATCGCGGCATCAATTCGCTGAATCGATTTCTCTGGATTGGAAGCGATCGCAGACAGAGTAGCTTGCTTTACTTTCTCCGCAGCCACTTTTCGCTCCTCCGCCTTGCTGGCAGCAATTTCCTCTTGCGCGGTTTGACGTTCAGCAGCAATATCCGCTGCCTGTTGGCGAAGTTCTTCGATGGTTCGATTACCCGGCTGTTCCACTCTAAGAGACTTCAATGCTACCCGACGAACGATTCGGAGCAATTGGTTTGGGTAATCTCTCGGTCGTTTGAGGCAATTAGCAAGATGGTCAGCCAATTCATTTGTGGCTTGATTAGCCACCCATTTTCCTATCATTTCATCATCGGATTCAACGGACGGAAATTCGATAGATTTCTCTGCTGCGACTGATATTAGATCGAAGCTTATCTCGTAAAACTCAGTCAACCGAATTAGGCCGCGATGCGGAGCGGCGAGTCCCGGCGGAACCGGAGGTTCGACGGCACCATCATCGTAGTTGAACGCAATATGAGCCAGGTAAAGTGCACGGAAATCACCAGCGAGAATCAGTTCGCGCACGGGAATCAAATCGCTCGCCAAATCGTCTATATCATCCATCCAGTCCCAAGTTCCGGCATCTCCGCACGGCTCTAACATGAGAACGCCTCCAGTACCCTTCTTGTCAGGCGTCCACTGAATTTCAGGTTCATAAAGATAGGGTTTAAGTCGTTCTGCATGAGGAAATCCGTCGGGGATTCGAAAGCCGATTCGGCGAAGCCCAAAGTTTGTATAATGCACATGCACATCGTAGCCGCGACGCATCATCTCTAAGACATTGCCGCGAAAATCACCATAGTGATATTCGTTGGTAAACTTCCATCGGTTCACTTCAGCTCGAGTCGACTGAGCACACATGAACTCTAACGCCGCGTCATTGAGAGGAGCGTCAACTGCACGAAATTCTACTAGCTGATATTCCGACATCCTATGTTCTCCCGAGGAACGCTTGATTCATCAAGTGAGTTTTTCATAAACACCAGGCGAACACAACCCAATGCCTGCAATCGTAAAGTCCAGTACGATCTTTCTGAAGTTACGGTTTATGCATGATTGTCGTTTGTAGCGCGCTGCTTGGCAGAAAAAATTCACAACCCGATGTGTCAACGAGGGACTAACTCCAGTAAAGACCAAAACGACATGAATCGGTGCCTCACTGACGTTTCGGATCGTGATAAAAGCAACAAGCTGTGGTGTTTCTGGTTAGTAGTCTTAGACCATCGCAATATTAAAACGACCATCCTGAGACTCCGATAGAATAGCAGTGGCGAGATGACGATAGAATCGAAAGGGTGCTAATTATGAATATTCAAATGGTCTACGCACGAGCGCTGTACAATTGCACTCTTGGACCAGCCGCGATAACGTTGCTCGCGACTGTATCCGTCCAGATGCTCGGAAGCCTCCCGGCCACGTCGCTAGCCGCAGATCGCCCGAATGTCGTTTATATCATGGCTGACGATGTGGGATGGGGCGACCTGAGTGTCCACCGAGGCGGCGTGCCAACGCCCAATATAGACCGACTATTTTCACAAGGTGTTGAGCTGACCAATTTCATGGGCTGGTGCGTTTGTTCCCCAACGCGCGCAATGCTACTGACCGGTCGGCATCCGATCCGCGTCGGCACTGGCCCAGAAGTCGGTGGTGAACTGGAGCTAGAAGAGACGACCATTGCTGAGGGATTCAAGGCAAACGGCTATCGGACCGGAGTCTTTGGTAAGTGGCACAACGGAAGCGACCCGGATACCCCCGAGTTCAGCCACGCGTTTTACGATGCGTTTCAGTCGATGCCGAACAAGAAGCTAGTAGGCGGCTATGGCGCAAATGCTCACGGCTTTGACGAGGCTTGGGTGTATTACGGCGGCGGTGCAGATTACTTCAATCGCCGCACGGTGCAAGGCCGTGGACCGGTCTCCTGGTGGCATAACCGCGAATTTCGTAGGAACGATGCCGGGTATACCGACGACTTGGTTACGCAGTATGCCATCGACTTTATCCGAGACACCAAGGATCAGCCATTTTTTTGCTATATCCCTTTCCACATTGCCCATGCGCCACTACAGGCCAAGGACATCGATCTGGCCAAGATCGATCCCGACAAAGCAGCAGTACTTCCCGCTGCAAGCGAAAAAACAACGGCGGAAGAAAAACACATCCACGCGGCCATGCTGCGTTCGATGGACAATAACGTGTCAGCCATTCTCGCCGAGCTTGATTCGCTTGGCTTGCGCGAGAATACGATTGTTGTCTTCACCAGTGACAACGGTGCGATGGAGGCCGGTAGCAGTTTGCCGCTGCGTGGCCACAAACACACGATCTATGACGGCGGTGTGCGTTTGCCAACCGTGATTCATTGGCCGCGAGGCGGATTGGTCGGCGGGACGAAATGGGACGGACTCTGCGGAGCGCTGGATATGTTTCCCTCATTGATGGCGATGACCGGTTCAACGATGCCAGAAACACGCCCTCTCGACGGAAAGAATATCTGGACGGCCTTGCGCGACAACCAACCGAGCCCGGTCGAAGGCTACTACTTTGTCTGGCGCGACGAGGACGCCATCCGCACACGGCAGTGGAAACTACATCGCTTCTTCAATCGCTACGAACTTTACGACGTGATTGCCGACGAAACGGAATCCAGCAACGTCGCGGATGCACATCCTGATGTGGTGGCGACCCTGACTGCCAAGATGGATACCTGGGCCGATTCGCTGGGCGTCGCTCTCAGTCACCGTCCTGCGCCGAAAAAGTACCATGCACCCGCTGCACCGGCCGGCGAAGTGCTGGCCGTCGCGGTCACCATAACCGATCAAGCTCAGCCGAAGGATCGTCTGGCCATCAATGTGGCCAATTGGGGCGCCACCCAGTTCGCAACCGACTGGATCGAGTTCGACATCGCGTTCTCGGCCGAGTCGCCCCGCAGGCATCCGTATTTCTCACCTCTGGAGGGAAACAATTCAAAACCCTTTGGACCGCTCTTCAAAGTTGGTATGGGAGTCGATCAGCTTGGTCGAGACCAGAGTAGCGGACCGGGAATTGCCGACCGCGAAAGCGTTTGGGAACACCGCATTGTCGGGCTCTCGAGTACCGCTCCTGGGCCGCTTGGCAAACATGGCGTCGTCTTCAGCGGTGGCACGAAAGGCAAATTTACTATCTACCTTGATAACCTCCGTATCCGCCACGCCGACGGCAGTACAACACCGCTATGGACCAACGGCAAGGACACCCGCGCCGGCAAGTTTACACCCAACGAATTCTTCCAAGACCTGACGATTCGTACAGTCCAAGTCGAAGAAGTCGGTCACTGATCACATGCACCGAATCAATCAAATGATCAGGCCTTCCGTATGACGATGAATCCAATGCGAATCGCAGCCATCTGCAGCCTTATGTGTTGTGTCTTTACGCCGATGCGTCCATCGCACGCTGACCAACAACTGAAACCAAACATTGTATTTATCCTGATTGATGACATGCCCTGGTACGGTACTTCAGTGTGCATGGACGCGGACAATCCCGGCTCGGCCATGGCTTATCTCGAAATGCCAAATGTCGAAAAGCTCGCGAGGCAGGGGATGGTCTTCCGCAACGCCCGCGCTGCGGCTGGAATGTGCGCTCCTTCGCGATGCTCGATTCAGACTGGCATGATGACTGCGCGCCATCTTTATAGCGGCAATGGAGGATTTGGTGACAAGACCGATGGGACCGTCGAGTATCTCAGCCGCGGGAAAGATGCCACGCTGCCGCTGTTGTGCCCTGAGCCACAAGGAAATATTCGGCACACGTCTATCGGCGACGTGCTGAAGCAGGCTGGCTACGCTACGGCACATTTTGGCAAGTGGCATTTGTACGGCGGCGGCCCAGACAAGCACGGCTACGACGAGAGCGACGGCGAAACCGACAACAAGACTTTCCGTCCGATTGATGCTGCCACTGGCGAAAAGACAAATACGTCGGAAGATCCCAAGTTCATGTTCAGTATCACGAAGCGAAGCATAGATTTTATCGAACGGCAGGCCCAAGCCGGCAAACCCTTCTTCGTTCAACTATCTCACTACGCCAATCACGGCCAGTATCAGGCACGCACAGCAACCCTGGAGAAATATCAGAACAATCAGGTGTTCCAACAGATCGCGGTCAAACGCGAGCAGGCAAATTCACAGCTCTCAGCGGCTATGACCGACGATCTCGACACGTCGATCGGCCAGGTATTGGATAAACTGGATGAACTTGGCATCGCTGACAATACCTTTGTCATTTTTACGTCGGATAATGGCCATCAAGACTGGAATGAAGGACAGGCACCGCTACGAGGCGGCAAGTGGTGGATTTGGGATGGTGGATTGCGAGTACCGCTTATCGTTTGCGGACCTGGAGTGCCTAGCAGTACGCGCAGCGCGATGAACGTCGTAGGCTACGATTGGCTGCCAACGATTGCAGATCTTGCGGGCATCTCCAGTCAGATTCCGAGGGATGTGGATGGCGTGAGCCTCAAACCGGTTCTGCTCGGTCAGCCGGTCCATGAGAACTTGGTAAAACGACCACTTTACTTTCATTATCCGCATTATCGCGTCTCGCCGCCCAGTTCAGCGATTATCGCTGGCGACCACAAATTGCTTTATTTCTACGAATGGCCCGACTCGCAGTTCTATTACGATCTGAACTCGGATCTTGGCGAGCAAAGTAATATCGCCACTGGTCACCCCGATGCGTCGCACGCCTTGTTTCAGACGATGATGGATCATTTGACCGCAGCCGGAGCATACTTTCCAAAGCCGAATCCAAACGCCGATCCCGAGATTCAGAAATATGACCCATCCAACCTCGCCGACCAAGGTTCCTTTGGCCCCGGCGCGCAAGATTAGAGCAAAGTTCATATCAGAGTAACGTCACTTCGCCCATTTGATCCATGATTTTCTTGAAGACACACGCTTTACGTAGGTGCGACTCGTTCTCCGCTGACCACGAAGTCAGAGACTACAGCCCATGACAAGTGAACAGACAAATGAATATCAATATCTTTAGTCTTATAACGCTTTGCTCTAGCTACCTATTTGCAATCTCAATCGCCATAAGTGGCGAGGGCCCCTTACCGAAATTCACGTTCAAAGGAATTGCGCTAGAAGGAAAGAACCTCACCTTTGCTCCCACGGGTGAATTGGAGCGCGCCTCGATTATCAAAATGGACGGACGTATTGCGAACCCACTTGGTAAATATTACCTCTACTACTCACCCCACAAGCATGCCGGGATCGGTCTCGCGTATTCCGACAGCATCGAAGGGCCATGGACGGAATATAGAGACAACCCGCTGATCGAAGCTGCGGCCATTCCCGATATTCGATGGTTCGAGGAAACGGGCCGATTCCATATCTGGGGGCACCGAAAAAATTCTCAAACCGAGATGTGGACTAGCCCGGATGGAATTCATTTCAATTACCACAGCGTCAGCATCACAGCCAAGAACATCGGCACACGCAACGCGACGTACACCCGCACCTACGAGTATCCACTCGAACAATTCGGCAGCAAATACATCATGCTCTACTCCGGATTCTTCGAGCAGCGAGGCATCCGTTGCGTATGGTTGGCTCATTCTAAGAACGGCACCAACTGGACTCAGTTGCGGACTCCTTTGGTGGAACCTATCGAGGGCGAAGGCAACGACCTCTATTGCCCCTCGTTGCTCCAGTGGCAGGGGAGGAAGTTCATTGTTTACGCAGACCACAGCGGCTACCGAGGCGGCCTTCTCAAATACGTGGAAATAGACAACCGATTCACTCCTGTGGGTGACGGCGGCGAGCGTTATGTGCTCATCGATCCCGTACCCGACTCTCCGGTTGGCAATCGTTATCGTGGAGGCGAGTTCCACCGCGAAGGTGAAACTATTTTCTTGTACTCGGGTGCATCGGAGAAACCACGGCTGATCATTTACGCTACCGCCACCGCAGTCACCGGTGAGGCTGACGATGAACCAAAGTGACTCTTCTAAGTGAACGCTGCCCTGTCATTGCTTTACTCTTGCTCGGAGCCCCCTAGGGGTCTCTACGGAGACCTGAGAAAAACTTATTCGGAACGAAAGATGCTGATGCGCGATCTTCGCAACTAACCTGGACATTTTCTTAATCTTGCACGGAATGCAACTTACCCTCCCGAAAATTCGGGAGGGTCGACCGCAATGCGGTCGGGGAGGGTCTTCTGGTTTCCTCCATGCTTGCATCGATGGAGATCGCAATTGTCGGCACAATTTCTTCTTGTTTGTTTTCTCCTATCACGCCCCGCATCTTGCCAACATGCGCGCCGAAATCCTTCAGAAGGATGCGTACTACGAAGCCTAGAGCGGATCCTGCACGAAGTCCTGAAGGTTGACACGTCGAACTGGCAACGGTGAAATGAGTTGATTCATTGGCTGGAGGTACTCACATGATGCGTCCTCGATTCCGCTTCCATTCTCCAAACCAAAACAAAGACGCCTGACCCCTTTGTTTTCTCGACGATATACATAAGCCAGAGTCGCGTTTCGCGTTAAGCGATTTTCGCCGAATGAATCAAGACGACGCGTTTTGGCATTACTCATCCATTAGTTCTCGAATAGCTTCGTTTGCTTCGGTAAGACGTTCGGGAAACCGTTCGAGTTCATCCAGTCTTCCGTCGAGGACTTGCTGTTGCTCCATGGATGGTTGAATCGTTTCACCAGACTGTGCAATGCTATCCCAGATCCTTGCGGACCTGAACCCAGTGCTACGAGGCTTTGCGAACTATTTCAAGATGGCCAACTGCAAAGGGCTGTTTCGCGACTTGATGACGTGGATACGACGGCGGTTACGCGCCAAGCAACTTGCACTCTGGAAACGACCGAGTCGCCTACACCGCCGCCTGTGGCAGTTGGGCTATCAAGGCGAGTTCCAGAAAATCCGCATGCGTCGCTGGCGTAGCTCGCGGAGTCCCCTCGCCAGTTGGTCCATGCCCATTGCATGGTTCAACGAACTTGGCCTCTTCGATCTGACCACAGTCGAAACCGGAGTTTTGCCCCTACTTCATTGAGATTACTTGAAACAGGAGCCGTATACGGACCCGTACGTACGGTTCTGTGAGAGGGCTGAGTCACGGATGATCCCCGTGGCTCACCCTACTCGATCTGGCGGCGACAAATAGAGAGTGAATGGGACTGGTTCGTAGTATGCTTTCGTTGCGGGCCGGGGCGATGTTCGGCATCGAGGTTTTGAAACACGGAGGCACGGAGCTCACAGAGATGATGCGCGGGAGAATTCGCCGTGCCCTCTGTGACTCAGTGTTTGAAAGGTCAAGCTATTCTTCCCTGTACCCATTCACGATTCGACTAAAGCTATCAACCACACGTACTTCATGGAAATAGGTCAGCAAACCAAACCGCAAGTTTAGCAAATGTAAATTGACTTTTAATACACCACCCATAATCGAAGCAGCTAATTGGTTGCTTCGATTCATATCCGCTTCCAAATTCAGTTGCCAGGATTGATCATTCTTGATTTGAAATTTGGGTTTGTTATGCACTCGGCATGCCACGAGCTGACGAAGCGGGCGGACTCTATTACGCCCTGAAACGTGCAAACATGCGCGCCGAAATCTTGAAGAAGGATACGGACTACGAAGCTTCGAGCGGATCCTGCACAAAGGACTGAAGATTCACCAGGTCGATCTCTACTGCCAACAGTTTATGCCCAATCTCTATCATCTTGTATTGCATTCAATAGTAGACGATTGATTCATCCGGCAACGCTCAAGTGTTCAAGCTTGGAAAGACGTTTGAACAGGTTTCTAAATCAGACATCGGCGAGCCAGTATATGCGACACCGGCAGTTTCTGGCAAAAGACTCGTCATCCGAGGACTTACACAACTCTACTGCGTGAGCAATTGGACTCGCTTTTGTACCGGTTACATACATCGCATGACTAACTAGGTTAATAGTAGTCAAGACACCACCACATGCACGTTTGATAGCTCCGTACTTGGACAATACATTACGTTTTTGCGAATCCAATTTGCAGAAAAGTCTTAATTTCTTGAGGGCTGACGACTACTTCTCAGTCTCCTCGAATGAGGTCCAAAGCTCAACACTTCCGGCGTCGATCAACTTGCCGGTGATTGAGAAATTGGAATAGCTCCCGAGCAGTGTTCCTGGATTCCCAAAGTCATCGAACTTTACTTGACCCTCCAGAACATAAGTGCTGGATTCGGTGACCGAAATTCCAGCAAAATGCCCGTCTCGATTCGTCGTGAGAAGCATTCGCATCAAGGTTTCCTGCTCGATATACTCTGCTTCCATTACTCCGATGGTGCCGCCGGTGATCTGCAACGGCAATTCAGATACTTTGCCCGTGAATGCGCTCATGAATTTCACTGGCATTGAGATAGTAACGCCACCTCCCCAGTTTACGCTCAGATCGCTGAATGGTCGTAGCAGGGCCAGGGGGCGAAATTGCTCCTCGTGATTGATCACCACCTTGCCGACCAACAGTCCAGCGGAATCGATTTTTGTCCAATCGAGCGAAAGAACAGATTTCCCATCCAAACCATCCGCCTGGATAACACAATTTCCGCTGGCCGCAATGGTTCCGATCACAGATTTGTATAGCGTTCCGATACCGTCCTCAGCTTCGATGTCCAGCAGACCATCGAATTGCCGGTTCTCTTGGGAGTCAATGAGCATCGAAGCCGAAAGTGGCCGAGCTGCCTCCAGGTTGGTGGTGATGCCAAGGTATGTTCCCTCGAGTTTCTGAACAGTCTGGGTAACGCCTACGCGGCAGTTCAAAGGGACAAAAGCAAGCGCCACGGCAAGTCGGAAAACAACCACGTGATAAGTTGGATTAGGCATCGTAGACCTCGTTGCAAAAATTGGAATCGATTGTTACACCAATACCTAATGCGCAAGCTAATCGCAGATGTCTCACGAAATTACGAAAATCAGGAATCCTGCATCTTCTCCAGGTGCATTTTCTGGGGATGAATACCGCCAGAATTCAGAAAGAAATTTGTCGAGACCACACTTAATTCGGTGACGACCTCAATCGGAATTGAAACCCAAACGTAACCTTTGAGATGTCCGTCGGATCGAAATGGAAGCACAGTTGTTGGCTATATCAAACGGCCCCTTCCAAAAGAATTGTTGGCCGAACTAATTAGAACTTGAAAGAAGCAACCGAGCGGCCTTTTCGCCGATCATGATGCAGGCCGCGTTAGTATTACCGTTGACGATCGAAGGCATAATGGACGCATCTGCGACTCGAAGTCCCTCGACGCCATGGACGCGGAGATGCGCATCCACCACAGCACTGGCATCGTTACCCATCTTGCAAGTTCCGACTGGATGATAGAGCGTCGAAAGGTTTCGGCGAATGTAGTCCTCAATGGTCGATTGAGTGACTTCTTTCTTCTTCAAATTCGCTTCCGAACCAAGCAAACCTTCGAACGATTTGGCATTGGCAAATTCTTGGGACAGTTTTACACCTTCGGCCAGAATGTGCATATCAGAGCGACTCGATAGATAGTTCGCAAAAATCTTAGGAGCTGCCCGAGGATCGTTGTTCGCCAGAAGAATCCTGCCAACACTTTTGGGACGGACAAGCGTCGGCAAAAAGCCGAACCGTGACTCGCCAGTTGGATTGCTAAAGCCATAAGGGTGAAATTGAAGATCCGGACTTGCGGATACAGGGCAATGTTTACTACGAACGAACAACCCGCCGCAAGGGATTGCCCCATTAAACTGAATATTGCTCGGATAGTCGTCCACTAAGACTGGATGATCGACTAGATTCTTGCCGACACCTGGAAGGCCTACTTTCACTTCGACACCCACGGAATTCAAATGCTTTGCTGGGCCAATCCCCGATAGCATGAGTAGCTGGGGTGAGTCTATCGAACCAGCACATAGAATTGTTTCCCTTGAATGGACCTCACAAAGCTGTTCACGTTTAGCGTCAAAGTATTGGACTCCTGTTGCTTTGTTGGTCGCATTCAAGAGTATCTTCGTCACAAATGCCATCGTTCGCACGGCAAGATTGCCGCTAAACTCTTCAAGGAATGGCGTTAAGAACGCGCTCGCAGTACTGTGCCTTCTACCATTCTTCACAGTGTGTTGGTAGTAGCTGGCCACGCCCTCTTGGTTCTTCCCGTTGAAATCCCACAGAGGCGAGCTCTTAAAACCACATTCTTCTGCAGCAGAAAGGAAAGCTATGCCAATCGGGTTTTCCTCCAAAGGTGATCTGGCAACGTTAAGCAGCCCTTCCGTGCCGTGATACTGGTCTGAAAAATTCGCATTCTTCTCCGAATGTTTGAATAGCGGTAACAGCTCATCGTAGCTCCAGCCAGCGTTCCCAAAGTATCCCCAGGAATCGTAGTCAAAACGATGCCCCCGAATATAGATCATAGCGTTTATGGCGCTACTTCCTCCCAGTACCTTCCCACGTGGCCACGCAATCGTTCGGCCACCTAGATTGTGCTCTTCTTCGGTCTTGTATTGCCAATCAAACTTCGTCCCTTGCAAATCGCTGAAATTTCTGAAGTCAAAGATCATTTCATCATCGTCTTTTCCACCAGCTTCCAACAACAACACTCGTTTTCCGACAGCACTCAACCTGTTGGCCAGCACACAGCCAGATGAACCAGCACCAACTACAATGTATTCGTATTCCTCCGTCTCCGAACCATAAACGTTGTTGGCTTGTGCTGCTAAAGCGGAACCGAAAGCGGTATATACAGATTTAGCGACAAACGATCGACGTTGCATTACTCTCATCGCTTTCATGCCTCTTAATCTCGCGTTCCCTGCAATGCAGGCCACTAGTCTGCTGTTCAGAATCGCACTTCTTTTTCGTACACCAAAAGTAGTCTAACTTAGTTTAATTCGGCCGTGTACTCCAACATGTCTATTCCTATGAATCGCAAATGCCCAGCCGGCGAATCTTAGACGCATCATCGCCAGCAGTATCAAAGTCCTGATCGCGTTTAGCGATTTCGTCGTTATCCGGACGACCGCTCTCATAATGAACTGGTGCCAATTGCTGCTTGTTTCGAATCTAAAAGTAGCATTGAATTTGCCAACCTACACCTAAAGAAAGCTAGCCTAACTGCTTCACTGTTCAAGGATTCTTCGCTTGGCGAATAATCTGAAATCTCTTAATTTTCCGTTGATGCTACTCAGTCAAAAATCAGCGTGGAAGCGTATTCGTGTGGAGTGCAAAATAGTCGTGGTTCGCTCCGCGAACCAACGCCTCCTAACAATTGCATCTCAGCATTCAATTTGCAGTATGCTATAACCTTGCGAACCGCCCGAACGCTGTCCATCCCGCACAGTCTGGATACTGCAAACGCTTTGAAAAAACTAGTTTGTATTAGCGGAGAAATCCTGACTGGAAGAGCATCGGCGAGTTGGAGCGTGGGAGGAGTGTTGATTTAAGAAGCGTTGGTTCGCGGAGCGAACCACGACTATTAAGAGGCTAACGGTGCTTGGAGAACTGTTTGACCCGAAAGCGGAAGTCCTTGTTCATGAACGATTGCGGCCGCACTGGTCTCAAGCGGGCGCAATCGTCTTTGTGACTTTTCGTACAGTGGACTCCATCCCAAAGGAAGTCCTCACACGCTGGGATAGCGAAAAACAAACTTGGATTGTGCGTGTACTCGGCACTCGTGGTTCACTCTGCGAGCCAACGCTTGAAACTAATCCAAGTTCATCACCCACAGGCCACAATGCTAACGACTCAAATCCACAAGACAGTGTCGATTGCAGAAATCAACAGGCGTTGGTTCGCGGAGCGAACCACGACTATCAACATTGGTCAAGGCTATTGCCGCTGCTGACGGATGCGGAGCGGCATCCATTCGAGTTTCATTTCAATCGCTGCCGTGAAATGAAACTCGATGAATGCCTCGGAGCATGCTTGCTGAAAAAACCAGAGCTAGCTCAAATCGTGGCCGATTCGCTGCTGCACTTTGATGGCGATCGATACCGGATGGGCGACTTTGTAATCATGCCAAACCATGTTCACTTGCTGGCTGCATTCGACACACCTGAACGCATGGAAAAGCAATTCGATTCCTGGTTGCACTACACGGCATTTCGCATAAACCGAGTGATCGGATCTTGCGAACACTTTTGGCAGCAGGAGCCGTTCGATCACCTCGTTCGCAGTCCAGAGCAGTACGAATACTTGCGCCAGTACATCCAATCGAATCCCGACAAAGCCGGTCTAAATCCAGGCGAGTACCTCTATCGAAGATATTACTGATAGTCGTGGTTCGCTCCGCGAACCAACGCTAATTCTTCTGAACCATCCATTCATAAATCGGTGAACAAATCAATTGCGCCCTGGGGATTCTGCAAGTCGAACGCTTTCAAGAAGTTCGATGTGTCCCCAGCGTGTTCAGGCTGTTTGCAACTGGTAGATCCACCAACAGCTCGTCGTCGACTGGCAAGACTCCCTCAATTGTGAGAAAGCCTAAGGCGTTTCCAATGTCAATTGCGCCGAATGGAAAGTAATCATAATCAATATTCCATTTGACTCTTGCAAGTGTGCGAAAGACTCCTCCGAGATCGACCGCAAAGTACGTTGTGAAGGAGTCTGCAACTTTCAACGACGAGATTTCCCGTCCACGAAATTTGAATGGTGCTGACCAATTGGGATTGTCCGTCGCCCAAGTCTCCGTGGCAGACGCCGCCCGAACGCTTTTGCCGAGGAACGGGTACAACCCAAAATCACTCCGGGCTACAAGAGCCGAACCTTGGCTGCCGGAAGCGATTTCTCGTTCAAGATCCCGAGCAGGCATACAGTCTAACAGACGTTCCTCGGAACGCTTATAGAACAGGACCCCGCCATCGTAGGAAGCCACACGCTCAGTACGCTCCACGAATTGAATAAAGCCTAGTCTAATATCACGGTTGTCGTCAGGTGTTACGGAAAAGGATGCTTCAAATCTAATCGCAGGCTCCGTCTCCCTTGTCCCGAAAACCGATCCGCCTCCGAAGTACGCAATTTTTATCAAATGCCCTGACTCATTCTGTCCATTTACTTCAAATCTTGAATCCTTGATTACCTCAAAATCCAACTCACCTTCCCCAGTCGGGTTTTCTACGGCAGTAAAGGACTCCAAGCTAACGTGGACGCCATCAAAGTCTTTTTCTGCAATTGGCATGACTTTAACTGTTTCCCTGAAAAAGGTTTCCCAGAACGTTGTAGCCAATTTCTGTCGATGGTCGTACACACATTTTGCCTGTAGGCAAATGTGTTTTCAACCTTTGGGACAGTAAGAGTCAGTTTTTGCAGTGATTGCCCGCCGTTTCTCGCGTTCGTTAGTGGTGTTGGTTTTCACACGCACGATTTTTCTATGCTGATTTGGTACGAACTGTTCAGTTGCAGTTGGTCAACTAGATCAGGCGCACCGTGAACTATTGTCTCACTTGAGACTCGATTCTCAATCGAACTTTAGGACGATTGCGTACGCTTAGCGTACCCAATCGTCCAACTGGTCCTGCATCAGAGCGTCCAGTGCCTCGTCTATTGCCAGTTCATGTCCTTCGGCTTGTTTTTCCTCTCGATCACGCTGGATCAGCAGAGGTTCATCAAGCCAAGATCCAAACTCCGCCGTGGAAGTTGGCCTGCTACTGACCCCTATGTACTGCAGGATTTTGATCGGCCTTGCATCCCGTTGCTCGAGCAATGGGTTGGTATGCTCATGGCCATCGAGGCCTGCAAGCTGGTAAGTTGGAAATACTGGAAAATCGGTTTGCGGACGGTCATCGAGCAGATGGGGCAGGTTCCGCAGTCCAGGCTCCAAGTAGGCATCGATCAGATCGTGAGTCAATCCCAGAACGTGCCCCAATTCGTGGGTGATCGTGGACAACAGATCGACTCGGCCAGATGAAACTTGGAATGGTTGCGATCCGATGTTCCATCCTTTGCCGGCCGCATCCACGTCGATCCATATCAAGTTAGTCGAATCGGAAGTCGTCCCCAGAGTGTAACCCGGTAAATCGGCCAAGGCGAATTCTACGTGATACAGCGCATCCAGCGCGCCAGCTGAGAATCCTTGTTGACTCCAATGCTTAATACCCTCAACAATCAAGACTTGCAATTCATCTTTGGTCAACCAGGGCGCGGAGACGGTATTCAACGGAGCACCGCCGTCATCCATTGTCTGCTTCTTGCCACCGCTGTGGATCAGAATCTGGCCACCGCCCAATTCGGTGCTGGGCGTAGCATTATCGTCGTTATCATCGGAAACTTGATTGTCGTAGCGAATGGTATCTAGATTTTCGCGATCCCAGATTTTGATTCGGAATTTGTCAACACCGCCGCCCCCGTTGACTTGCCCATCGATGGCCGTCAGGAGGAAACCGTAATTCCCAAGGCCGTTGATGGTACCAGTGCCTTTGAATTGTGCGCGGGCACCTGAAACGACTAGCCACTCGTAAGAGTCGCTATGAAAATCCAGGTCGCCTGCCGCGAAGTTAAATTGCGTTTGTCCGCTGGGTGTGTTGGCTCCCTTTTGGTATTTGGAGATGAAGCCAAAGCTGACGCGGCCGGCAAGATCCTGATTCTGTCGGTCGGCCCCTGGCGGTGAATTGATCCAGCCGCCGCCCGTTACAAAACCAGCCGATGGATCATAGACAACAAACGTCGAGGGCGCGGACGTGGTTGAACTTCCATCGTCATCGGTGACAGTCAATGTCACGTAATACACGCCTGCATTCTCAAATGCAAAACTGTCGTCGATCTGTCGGTCGGGCGTCACACTTGCCAGCCGCGTTTCGCTTATCAACACTCCCTGTTCGTCCAGGTGCGTGAACGTCCAGTAGGTACTGCTTCCGCTGTGGGTATCCACGGGACTTGCATCTTCAAAGCTACCTCTAAACTGCTGCAATCCACCTACGGCAAACACTGCCTCGGAGACCTCCGGATCAATAGTCACCGAGTTGGGAGCAACGTTTAGTACCGTCAGATCGAAAGTGATGTCAGTGACTCCACCATATCCGTCATCAGCAGTAACGGTAATGGTTTGCGACTCTGAGGGTCCATCTGAGCTGGCGAAACTCCAAGTCCAACGATCATCCGCTGACTTGACGATGGTGCCCAACGAAACGGAGAGCGTCACAGAATCACCCACGTCCACATCACGCCATGTTCCGGTGACGGTGGCAATAGCACCTTCGTCAATCTCCACAGCAATCGTGTCAGACTCGATCACAGGTACATCGTTGATGGGTTTGACCGTTACGTAGACCGTGGCAGTGGACTGCTGGTGGTTGCCATCGATCACGGAGTAGTCGAACTGATCCAGCCCATTCGCATTGGGATCCGGTTCCAATCGAAATACTCCCGACCCAAAGGTCACGGTACCAAATGCAGGTTGCGTCCATGAAGTAATTGAGATCAATCCGGGAAGGATATCGTTCAGCAACGGATCAAAGAACAACACACCATCTTCGTCTAAGCCAACATAATCATCTCCAATTCCTGGTTTAAGGGCCAAACCAATTGGATCCGAAATGAAGCCATTCTTCTGGAGATCCAAGTCTCCGAATTGACCATCACGCAGGTGAAGAATGATGCGATCCGGGTGAATCTCCGCACCAATTCCTGTGGACTCATCATAAGTGGGGAACTCGAAGACAGACGGTTCGTCGGTTTCTGGATCCTGACCAGGTTGGAAACCAAACTTGTAGACGGCATTGAAGGCCTGATTTTTCTCAAAGAAGAGTGTGATTTCTGTTGCTTCCATACCAGGCGCGAGTTCCACAGTGAATTGCGTAAATCCAATGGGGAATTCGACATCAGCGGGCAGATCTACGTCGAATGAAGGCGTTGTCGTGGACATAACGTGAGTCAGCGTGGTTCCATCCGGCGACGAAACCGTGAGCGAATCGCCTGTCACTGCGTTCGGCAACGTGGCGACTTGGTTATCCTGATCACGGTCGTCAACTCCGTCTCGGTTGCAATCACTGAAGTTATCGATCGTACAATAGGCACTGGCAGCAAGTTCAACATCGTCACCCACTCCATCGGTATCTGAATCATTACCACCTATAATCAGGAAGGTTAGAGTGGCCTGTGCGGTACCATCATACGACCAAACGGTGAACGCCTCGCTGACGGTTTCGCCCGTATCTAAGAATTGCACCAGGGCATTATTCAAATCGTAAACCCATGAACCGTTGTCGGCCAGGATAAACCTACCATAAGTTCCTTGGAGATCGCGGATCGCAAACGACGACTCACCAGAATCGACATCGCTTACGAACAACAAACCACTTATGAAATCGGTATCCTCAGCAATATCTTCCGTTAAATCACCGGTAATCTGCGCGGCGTCGTTGACGCCATTAATCGTTAGGTTGACTGTGGCAACTGCAGTCAATCCATCCTTGTCCGTGACAAGATACGAAAATCTATCGTGTCCGGTTTGTCCACCTGGCAGATAGGCGAACGCTGCGCGAGGGTCATAGATAAATCGATTGGGCTCGTCTGCAGCGGTTATTACCGCGCCAGAAGCCAGGGTGATCATCGTGCCGAATGGCTGGTTCTCGATGTAAGTCACTAAGGGCTGGCTATCCTCAGGATCGGAATCGTTTGCTAGCAGACCAACTTCGGGTGCAGGCGATAATAGTAAATCCTCGGACACCACGTAGTTATCATCCAGAGCCACAGGCGCATCGTTCCACCCATTGATAGTTATATATGCCGTGGCTGTCGCCTGCGCGCCATATTCATCTTCGATGGTGTAGGTGAAACTATCTGAACCGATCTGTCCAAACGTCAGATGGTTGAAGGCGAACCGTGGGTCATAAATGAATCGGTTGGGTTCCTCGGCGGCGGTAACAATGGCTCCCGAGGGGAGAGTCACCGCGTTACCGAAAGGTTGATTTTCGATCCGGAAGACGCTTAATTCCTGGCTATCGACATCGGAATCGTTCGATAATAAACCCACGGAGGCAGCGGGAGACATCAGTGACTCTTCGGAAACCAAGTAAGAGTTATCTGAAGCGACGGGCGCATCATTCACACCGTTGACTGTCACGGTAGCTGTTGCGTTGGCAGTGAGGCCGCCGACGTCAGTGATCGTATATACAAACTGATCCATCGCAGTTTCGCTGATATTCAGATATTCAAAACTGTTCGCCGGATCGTACCTGAAGCTGCCGTCGGAGTTGGCGGTGACCGTTGCGCCCGAACCCAGGAGAATGGTCGCAGCACCGCCGGTGGACGAACCTTCAACGATGAATCGCATACGACTGGTCGGATTCGCCGCTGTAATGGAAAAGTATTCTGGCACCCCCAGACGCGAATGCAGGTAGAGTGAAGGATTTGTTAGCGCGACGTTGTCCAGTCGTAAAGCCGCGTTGGAATCACCTTCACCACCTACCATAAGTGCGTACCAACCTGGCTGAATCTCCAGGTCCATTGTGCCAAAGCGATCTCCGCTATCGTTGTAGGCGACGGGGATGGTGGTCCTTGCGAGCACATCATCGGAAGTCAGATCGTACGAGTCCGGCACGTCGGTTGCGTTGTCGAGTCGAATGATTGCCGCGAACGGGTTTTGGCCCAAGCCGTAGCCGAAACTCGCTCCCACACGATCGATGTTGATGGGCTCAGTCACCTCAAAGCGAACGCCGTAGTAATTGCCCGCATTCACATTCATCGTGGAATAGGCGATGCTACTATTCTGCGTCGCAGAGGCAAGTCCGAACGGAGTTTCTTCGTTGACAGGTACACCATTGATCGAAGCCACTCGCAACTCGCCGGGAACTTCGTCCGAATCGTTGGAGAGTAGACCATTGTTGGCAGCGACTGATAGAAAGTGGTCTTCGTCGGTGGTCACTGTATCGTCAGCTCCGATCGGTGGGATATTGAGTATAGCAAACTCAAAGGTGGCAACCGCAGGCAGGTAGCCTTCCTGACTCGCCGTATATGTCATGCGGTACACACCAACGGCATCGACGTTGATCGAGAGGCTACTTCCCACGACACTTGCTACTTGTTCACTATCACGAGTGAGAGTCCATATCTCGTTAGTCGCGAGACCGGAATCAAACCACGACGGTGGAGTGCCAACGAGCGTCAGCAAATCGCCATACCTCAAAGACTCCGTCGGAATCCCGCTGATAACAGGGCTGACAGGACTGACAACATTGCCGATGTCCTCGTAGATAATTGTGCGGCCATCGATATTGAAGCGACCCTCTTGTGAGGACGAGAAGATATGTTCGATTGAAGCAGCGTTTGAAGGATCGATTATCAAGGAACTGTTGGCACCATTACCGAGATATCTGATCGTTACCCGGGGAGAAGATTCATTGGTTTGAAAAGATACAGTCAGATTGCTTTGGGAATCGGCTGCTGACTCGATCAGCAACTCTTGATTCACTATTACGCTACCTTTAAATATAGCGTCGCCATTATCGAGTAATTGAAGGCCTGCTTCGCCATTTCGCAAATACAACTCGTGAACCGCTACTGAATCCTCCAATGCGACTTCAATCGGATCATCGCTTACAATTTGAACAAAAGAGATTGTCTCAAGCGTTGCGGCATTCACAGCATCTGTCAAAAGTAAGTGAAACAGTTCGTTGGTTTCAGCTAAGCTGTCTCCATAGATTGGAATCTGTATCTGCTGTACCGTAGTGTCTCCTGGAGACCAGGTTAGCGTTCCTGTCACGGAGCCATAGTCACTACCTGCCGTTGCACTCACATCCACCGTTGAGTAGTTGACTGAGACGGGCAGATTGGACGGATCGGTGATGCCGACGTTGATAATGACTATCTGCGTACCTTGATCACCTTCAACGACAGCAATATCGTCGGCAACGATGTAGGGAATGACCACATTGCCAATTTCAGATGCATCCACCAGGGCGGCGAGGCGATCACCGGTGAATTCATTGACAGTGGCTTGCTCTGTTGCTGTACCTTCGGCAAGCGCCCGAAGTCGCTCTGCTGCACTACCTTCGCTGACCTTTTGAATCCGCGCAACTTCTTCGACATACGTTCGTCCGTCAGCTTCTGCAACAGCTCCCATCATCGCATTCGAGCTTGCGATCACGGTGGCTGCGGCTGCGATCAAACTACTATCCGGAGCGGAGATGTCACTTCGCGAGATTGTCCCTCGAATCAAAGATTGCACGACGAATACATCGGATAAGTCCAACAGACTTCCTTCAAAACGGATTTTTTCCGCCATGTCTTGCATGGCCAATGAGCCCAGCAGTTGCGTTCCAGGTGCATTGTCAAATCCGGATAGGAAATAGGCGATTTGGTGTGCCGTCGAGTAAACTTGAGTGCTTTTTGAAAACGCGTCCGCAGCAAGCATGTCATCGTTTCGCGCCAATAGCAACAAATTCACGTTCAACAGGTCTTTTCGCGGCAAATCCAAAGCCGCCGCCACGCGTGACATCGCCTGTTCCGTATTCATGTCCTTAAGGCGAGCCAGTTTTGCGACAAGCGTCGTTAATGGCGAAACAATTGAAAAGCTAGCAGGTGCAACCAAAGGTACGGAGATTTCGTAGCCGGTTGATATATCCGTTCCACCGACCGAAACCAGTTGCAGCTCATCATCGTCAAACTGCCCATTTCGGTCTGCGTCCATATCGGAAGTCATGGCAACGGGCGTAGCGCCGGCATAATCGGTTTCAAATGATGGTTCCGATCGCTCGCCAAAATCTTGAACACCATTTGAGTTGAGATCAAGAAAATCTTGAACTTCGTTGAAGTTCAAATCAACAAAAAGCGTCGCCCCATCTACAGCTCCGTGGATTGCTTCGGAATTGCGGACGGAATCTATGCCTGCATCGATGAACCATTGGATTTGCTCGCCGGAAACACAACCTTTCGGCAAGAAAGTACCCCACAGAGTAGGAATTTCAGCAAGACCGATGCAGACCTGCGCTTCAATATTCTTAAGATCATTGATGCTGGTGCGTTTTAGTGACTCCCAAGCTTCACTGAGGGCCTCGGTTGAAATCAGATTTGAGAAAGGGACCGTATCTTTGAAATAGTCAGTAGTCTTGTCGACAAATGTTTCGAATTGTGTGCGTTTGCGTGGCTTCGAATCGTTGTCCTTAAGGGGGATTGTAAACGTCTTCGGATCACGGCCACCGGTACTTAGATGCAAATCGATATACTCAATTCCCTCGTACCCATCGTCATCATAAATAACAATCGGAATCCACTGCTCGAGAGTGTTTGGGGAAAACGTGAGTGTAAATGTTGATGTGCTCTTCCCAAGAACGGAGTAGTCAGCGCCTAGCGTCGCGGTTCCGCCGAGTGATATTTTTGCGTTAACATCGGTCTCTGCTGTCCTTGCAAGTTGCACCCCAATGAATATGAGAGAACTGCTGCCCTCCTGGACAGTAGCCCCTGAGTAAATCCAGTACGGCTCGGGTGGCGCATCGTTATCGACGATTTGAAAAGTCCGTATTTGAGGATGCGGCACCCATCCATAACCATTGCTTACAGATGAAATGGCGATGGAAAACGATTCATTGGCTTCGTTGGTCAGATCGTCAGTAGGTTTTACCGAGAACGAGCCAATGGCCGGGCGATTTGGATTCGCTGGAATGGTGACGGACGAAGGGACACTAAAGTCGTGTTTTGAAGCGGTCGCTGCGTACGCTTTTAAATTCACCGTGACGTCATGATTTACCGGGCGGTCCAGATAGATTTGAACGTCTCTGCTTCCGCCACCTTCATTGAGAAGCATGGTCGATGGAGGCTTTCCGAGTGCAGAAAACGTAACAAATGGGTCGTTGTCGCGAATCGTCGTCGCAACGGTCGACTGTCCTCGCAGTTTAACCGTTGGTGGTGAAATCACCGTCGTTTCGATACGCAGGTTGGAACCTGGCGTAAAGTTATCATCAAAGACAATGGCGACCTCGCCGAATGTCTGGCCCGGTGGAATGACAATCGAGTCAAATGCAATTCGATAATCTTTGTCTCGAACAGCTGTACCGCTGAATACAAGAGGGATCACAATACTGTCGATGGCTTCTTTAGTCAGCTCGGCCCGCACAATGAATAATCCTTCGTCCTCCCACACAGAAGATGGCGAAGATACCGTCAAGAAAAAGCTGTCATCATCCACGATCCTTGTAAGATGCTCCAAGCTTGGCCCGGGAGTTGCCCCTATGATGCCAGAGATCGAAGCAATCAGCGACCTGTCGGGCTCAGAATATTCATTGTCGATCAGGGCAATTGGAATGGATACACTGGTTTGCCCTGGCTGAATTGTCACCTCGAGATTCGATGGGGGAACGACGTAATCGACCCCCGCAATGGCGTCGCCAGATAGTGTGACGTTGGCGACGATCTCGGAATCAGCCGGGTTCGAAATGTTGATAATGAACTCATGTGTCTGGGCCGCCTCGCTAACGTTTCGCAGAACACTGTCAAAGCCAATGGTGGGAATATCATTGGCTGGAACAACATGGGTCAACGACTCACCCGTCGCAGTTGCATTCTGAGCGTATTCGATGGAAATAACAATCTGCTCGGTCCCTTCGCCCAGGTTGTCGTCGAAAATTGTTAGCGTTGTAGCTGCTGTAAGCTCGCCGGCGGGAATCACGAGCAAACGCTCTTGCAGCACGTAATCCGCTCCAGGAGTTGCAGTACCGGACGTGCCCAGCCTGATAACGACATCCCGCCCCGACACAGTATCAAGGCTGACAATCACGGGCAAAGTGATTCCTTGCTCGACGATGACCTGGGAAGAAGATGCGACGAATGCATTTGGTGCCTCATCGTCGTCCGTCAATTCGATGCTTAAGGGAACAGAGGAAGCAAGACTTGCGTTGGACGGGATACCTGGGATGACTTGCAGAATCTCCACTTCCTCATCGATGCTGTCTTGCAAGTTGGTGATATCGACAAAGCCACTCCGGCTTCCAGCAGGTATACGGATATGAGTTGGTGGCTGTGGAGATTGCGAAGATTCTCCAAAGTCTTTCGCTGGCTCAGCTGTTCCGCCATAGCTCAGTGGTACCAACACATCGTCTTCGAGCGGGCTTTCAATAGAAGCAGTTAGACGAACGCTCTGACCTTCAACGAGGGATGCGGCTGAGGCCTGGAGCGTGACGGGAGGACCGACTACGACTCGGAATTGTTTCACGGTTTCTGCGTTGTCATTGTCAGTAACCGTTAATCTGGCGAAATGCTCGCCTACCTCCGTGAAGGTCTTCTCGAAAGTCGACACATTTTCCGCCACGAGAGTATCGTCAATCTCCCAGCGGATACTGAGAGTGTCATTAGCTCCGACATCAAAGATGTTTGCGGAGATCATAATCGGACTGCCAATTGGACCCGAAATGTCGTTCAAGCCTTCAACCGTCGGCTTTTCATTGACCACATGGACTTGAGTCACCGCCACGCTCTCGTGGCCCCAAGTGTCTCTTATCTTCAAAGCCACTCTGTAGGAATTTGGACCATCCGCTGTGTTCAGGGGTACGACCAAATCGGTGGTTGCTCGCTCGACAAATGAAACACCGTCGTACTCGGTGTCCCACGAAATAACTTGATGCTCGGGCTCCAGCAAAATTGATTTGAACACGTCAACCGTGGCCGAACTTCCCTCGGATACCGTCATTTCTTCTGGCAAAATGGCTTGAGGCAATGATGACACGACTGCAGGGGGCAATGGATCCGGCCAATCACAATACGAAGGCTGCCCAAAAAAAGTTCCAAATGGAAAGACATCAAAACAATTTGGTCTAGTACTGGCGTATAGCAACGTCTCGAATGACTCTGCGTCTTCCAAGCGAGCGTAAACCCCGTGATTGTTGTCGAATCCACCATCATCAACAATGCTCTCGCTACTTAGCCTGGAGATGTCAAATCGCCAGTACGCGAATGGATCATTTCCATAATCCGCGCCGTCACGTCCGAAAACTTGCCCCCTGTGTTGTATGCCACGGGGCAGCGGGGCACTCGCATCCGGCGGGTCTAATTCGAGATACGAGTTGCCGTCATATTGCCAATACTCTATGGAATTATCAAGTTTGCGCACCTGAAAAAAAAGTTTCTCATTCTGAGTATAGAACTCGGAATAGTTGTTCACTTCATTACTGGGGACCGGCCCGGGCTGCAGATGCGCTTGTATGCCGTCTGTTCGCCAAAGCTCTGCACCAACACCGAAGTAGGTTTGGCCGTTGAACACAGCACGTCCCGCCGAGCCACCGGAAAAGGTTGGGGGACTTGTACTCCCTGTCAGCAAAACTCGATAGCCATCTTTCGTGCCATCTGTGACATAGGTTGTGATCTGAAGGGGTAGCGTGGTTATTGTGGAGAAAAGAAACAGGCCGCCGTGCGCTTCAGTTCCCAAAATCAACCTGGGACTAGCGGTGCCGGACACATGATCCTTCACCGGATAGGTGTTGTTGGTGCCTGCAATGCCATCGGTTACCCAAAGTTCGTTACCCGTCAGAGTATCATCCCCGATGAAGTAGAGCTTGTCGCCTACAGACCACCAAGGAGTATTTCCCTTCGAATAGGCTAGGAAAAGGGGGCTATTTCCAGGCCCGTCCCACGAGTAAAGCTTGTACTTTCCACTTCCTGCATAGGCTTTGAAAAACAGCCTGTCAGTCGTAGAAATGATGCTATCAATGCCGAGGATCGGAACGTCCGCCACTTTGGCATATTGCTGAGACACAGGATCGATGCTCCATAAGCCTGTAGGGTCAGGCCAAAGTCGACCATAACCATCGTCGTAATCTCGATACACGCCATTGACAATGGTGTAATGGGAATAGGTATGGAAAGGAGTTTCGGCT
This sequence comes from Planctomycetales bacterium, assembly GCA_020427005.1. Taxonomy (GTDB): domain Bacteria; phylum Planctomycetota; class Planctomycetia; order Pirellulales; family Pirellulaceae; genus Aureliella. The sequence goes on along the minus strand of JAGQOY010000001.1, from coordinate 64,835 downwards.
GCCCCGAAATACAGGCGCCCATTAAACTCCTCAAAATTTTTGTCACGCCACCCCCAGTAGGATCCGAAGGCCTGCTCGGATTCATCGGCGGGTCGGATCGCGCTGATCGCGAATTCTGCGTCCGAGATGTTTCCGATAGGCTCGCCCGACAAGATCGTGTCATCATCAAGCAGCGTGCCGACCGCGATGTCATCAATAATTTCAGCCCCTTGGACACTAGAAAACACAATTCGAAACGACTCATCCGATTCGAATCGCGAATCTCCCACTGCATTAATAACAATGAATCTTGATGTGGTGTCCCCAACGTCCCAGGTGAGGTGACCGAATTTGCTCTCGTAGTCTCCATCAGCAGCCGTGGCAGTGTCATCGACCGTTTGATAGTCGACAGAAACTGGCTCGGTAAGCTCTCCCGACAACTGGACTTCAAATATCAGTCGCGTATATCCGTCCACTCCTTCGTTTACAGTAACATCGTGAGCTGCAAGCTGTGCCGCCAGCATCCTTCGGTCTTCTAGCAACTCGGCGTGGAGGGTGCGGCGGAAGGAAGTGCAAAGTCCGCGGTGGCGAGTCGAACGATTGTGGTGGCAACGCTGCTTTTGAGAACGGCGAGTCATGATGGTGCGCTCAGGGTTTTGTTGTCGAAGGAGAATCGACAGGAAGGAATAACTCGACGAGGCGAGTTGGTGAAACTGCATTCAGTACAGATGCGGCCACGGAAGCATCGTGTCGAAAAAATATTAGAAAATGCGACCTCGAACGCATTTTCGCCACGCGTACGGCAGGCCTTTGCACTAAAACCCACGTTCCTCCGCTCCAAATCTGCTCGAAAACTGTGTTCAGACCACTTTGACGTTGCATCCGATTCATCGACGGCTGTGGGTGATGTGACCGAGGTACCAATCGACTCAAAAAAAATCCAGCTATAATCGTCTGACCGGTGACACGTTCGCTGTGGAAACGCATCTGGGACTCGGTGAATTGGACCATGCACGTAATATCGGCCGCAGATTTGACGCAGATGATTGCCTTGGCGCGAACGGGCTCGCAGGACGCTCTGGGGCAGCTGTTGGAGTTTTATCGCAGTTACCTAAGACTCATCGCCAGTTTGCAGATCAGTGAGAAGCTGCAAGCCAAGGTGTCGCCGTCGGATCTAATACAGGCTACGTTTCTGCAAGCCGGAAAGGGCTTTGCCGAATTTCAGGGCCACAGTGAGGGCGAGTTGATGGCTTGGCTGCGCAAAATTTTGGCCTCGCAATTGGCTATGGAGGTGAGACGTTATGCGACCGACCGTCGCAATATCCAATTAGAACGTCAAATGCACGTCGAGGTGGACCAATCTTCCGTACTGCTCAACTTTCTCGCAGCCCGAGGGACAACGCCCAGCCAAAGCGTCATGCGACGCGAGCGTGCAGTACTGCTAGCAGATGCCCTGGACAAATTGCCCCGCGACTATCGGGACATTATCGTGCAGCGGCATCTCAAGGGACTCTCCTTTGCCGACATCGCTCAGCTCACCAACCGCAGCGTAGATAGTGTTAAATCCGCCTGGCGGCGAGCCATTTTGAAACTAAGAGAATCGCTTGGTAACGGAAGGCTCTAATGCAGAAACCGGCTGATCATCAATCAGTGCCTGAACCTTTGGCCTCGCGAACAACGCTGCTGAGGTCGTCTCCGGATGCTGGTCGGCCGGCTAGTGAGAGCTCCAAAATCGAACATGCTATGGAACTGTATCTGGAGCACCTCGAGTCTGGCAGCCCCGTTGATCGCCAGGATTTCCTGGCAAAGTTTCCGGACATTGCCGAGGAACTTGACGGACAATTGGAAGCATTGGAGTTTCTACACGTCACGGCACCACAATTGTCCGAGGCGGCGACTGGCACGGCAGACGATCAGCTGGCAGAACCGACCACCTTAGGAGACTTTCGCTTGCGGCGACCGATTGGCCGCGGCGGCATGGGTATTGTCTACGAGGCAGAACAGCTCTCATTGGGACGCCGAGTCGCGGTGAAGGTGTTGCCGTTCGCAGCAATGCTGGATACCAAGCAGCTAAAACGTTTTCAAAACGAAGCTCGTTCGGCGGCCATGCTCGAACATTCGCATATCGTACCCATCTACTTCGTTGGTAGAGAACGAGGAGTTCACTTTTATGCAATGCAGTTCATCGAAGGTAGGAGCCTAGCGGAGATCATTCATGAATTGCGCGCTGCCCGAGATGGGAATGCTACTCGATCGAGCGAATCATGCCATGGGGACAGTCAAATCCTTTCCCATCCCAGTCAAGCAAACTCGTCCGCTTCCCGCCGCGAGTTTTATGCCAGTGTGGCCAAGTTAGGCGCTCAGGCAGCTGAGGCCCTGCAACACGCTCACGAACAGAGAATCATCCACCGTGATGTCAAACCTGGCAATCTCTTGGTCGATTGGGCCGGAAAACTGTGGGTTACCGACTTTGGATTGGCGCGCCTCGAAAACCACGAGTCGATGACCGCCGAAGCGGATATCCTCGGAACTCTTGCCTATATGAGTCCCGAGCAATTGAACTCCCCAATGGCGATCGATTTTCGCACCGACATCTATTCACTCGGAGCCACTTTATACGAGTTGCTCACACAGGAGCGGCCCTTCTATCGCCCATTACCTGCTGACGGAAAAATCATCTCAGCCCGAGCTGAGATTCCTCCACTGCGTCGAATAGATCGACAGGTGCCCCTGGATCTGCAGACCATTGTGCTCAAGGCGATGGAACATGACCCCCGTGAACGCTATGGCTCAGCAGCGGAAATGGCTCAGGATCTACTAAGATTTGCAGCTGGGGCCAGTATCCGGGCCAGACCGCCGTCACCGTTAGAGCAATTGACCCGTTGGACGCGTCGGCATCCTCGAATGGTCATGCTGAGCAGCCTAGCAAGTTTGATATTGCTGTTCATCATGGCTGTCAGCACGCTGCTAGTTTGGCAGGCGAATTCCAAAGCGCAGGCCGCTCTGCTGGCCACCAAAAACCACAGCGATCAGATTGAACATCTGTTGTACCTCTCGGACATGGAGCGTGCCTACAAGGCCTGGGAATCACGCCGGCTGGAACAGGTGCAGAAGATTCTGCAGGAACAGATTCCTCAGGGCGGCGAAGCCGATCTGCGGCACAGCGAGTGGTTTATCCTGAACCGACTCTCGCAACCCGTCCAACCGAGACTGCTCGCCCAGCATGATGGTCCGGCCTACCAGGTAGCCGTGTTCCCGGATGCGGCGCGTGTGGCCTCCGTCGGTGAAGACAAACAGCTGCGTATTTCAGATATCAACACGAGGAAATCGTTGGCTTGTCTGAGTGCTGGCGACTCGAGTGTCGAAGCGATGTTCTCGGTAAGCATTTCGCCGGATGGGAATTATGTAGCCACGGGCAGCGACGTGGTGCTGCTATGGGACAGCCAAAGTTGGCCGGCCCCCCAGTTACTGAGTCGGTTTGATTACAACGTCCAGTCCCTGACATTTACACCAGATGGACAGCGAGTAGCAGCTGCTTCGCGATACGATCGCGTCCGGATCCTGGACCTTTCGGGCAATCAATTGCACGAATTGCAAGATGGTGCCCGGCACGAATCATTGGAATTCAGTACCGACGGTCAAAAACTGGTGGTCCCCTGCCGAAATCCTCAGGACGAACATGCGATTGGAGTGATCCGAGTCTATCAAGCGGATTTTTCGCAAGTTCATCTGGAGCTACGTGTGCAAGATGCAAACCTCTTTCCAGAATATACCCTGGCAAATCTATCACCCGATGGCTCGTTTTTGCTCGTTAGCTCCCGTTACGGTGTTGAATCAACGCGCCTGCTCGATGCGCACACCGGTGCTGAACTCCTACGTATGCCGAACAAGAGAGACGAAATCAATGCCACCGCAATTTCCCCAGATGGCAGCATATTCGCCACAGCCTACAACGATGGCTCGATCGACTATTGGTTATTAAACAGATTACCGGACGGAGGATTCATCAAGCCTGATAAGACTTACACTCTGCCAGCGCATCGGGGTAAGGTACACTCGATCAAGTTTGCTGGCAACGATCAGCTAATCAGTTGCGGGGCGGATGGTCGCGTACTTGCCTGGCCGCTGGAAGTGGACAAAAATCCTACGCGACTCGCGGGCACATCTGCGGGCGCTATAGAGACTCTCCCGGATGGGAGTCTTTTGGTCGCGAACATACACGGATTAGAACTGCTTCGTGAAGATGGCTCTCTGAAGTTGCGATATGGCATCGACTCTGCAATTGAGGGTGACTGTGCAGTTTCACCAGACGGCGCCCTCATCGTAGGCGCTTCCAATGACAAGCAAATCGTGGTCGTTAATCTGGCGGAGGATGGGGTGGTTCAAATTCTTGATCTTGACCAGCGACCAACGGACCTGTGCTTCACCAATGCGGGTGAACAGTTGGCGGCGGTGACCTCGGGTGGCAAACTTTCGGTCTGGGATCTGCCAGGGCTAACTCGAATTGCTGAATTGGACCTGCTTGAAAAAGCCACAGGGGCACATACCTGTTGTCGTTTTTCCCAAGATGGAGCATTCTTGCTAGCATCGGGGGACTCCGTGGAACTCACTATCGTGGACACCAAGACATGGCGGATTGTACGACACGTACCCCAGGATAGTGCCATCATCGACATCGTGTTTGACCGAGAAGGAAAGACGCTCGCCACCGCTCATGCAGACGGAGCTATACGCATTTGGGAATGGCCCAGTTTATTTTGCCAGCACGTGTTGGTTGGCCATGACAGCGGCCTAACTAGCCTGGCCTTTTCACCGGACGGGCATACATTAGTTTCCAGCAGTGCAGATGGCACTACGCGGATTTGGGCGCCGAAAACCGGACGCTACTTTGGCATCTTGTGCTCTCACCCGACCCTTCCCTATGGATTGGCGTTTTCGCAGGACGGACAAAACCTGTTTGTGGGCCGAAAGCAGGCGCACGAAGATCACAACATCGGCATCCTGGTCTTTGGATGTCACGAATGACGAGACTCTGAAGATTCCATCAATCTGACGATCGACGCAGGTGGTATCGGCATATCCCAAACGCCGCCCATCTAGATCATTGATCCGTCACTGAATTATTGTGGTCGTGGGTGGACTTGGATGAATCAGTACATTGGCTGTTTCACCTGTAACGGTCGTCGAATTCGTCAGTTTGGCTTGCCTAAGAACTCGCCACAACTTGTATAAGCTTGCAACGATTTGAAGCCGTTTTTCGATTGCCGGACCTGACATGTCGTTCGACCAACCGCGACTGCGACTCTTGCTCCCATCTGCCCAATTACTCGACTTCATCGTTCAACATTTCAATATCTAACTTGTCCTGCGTTCTGCCCGTACCTTGCTTCATTCTAATCAATGCACTCTTGGAGAGTACGGAAAGTTGTCGTGTATCGAGCTGGAACAGCTGGCGATCGGCAAGGATTGAGTTCTTTAGGGAATCGGCTTCTAGTAGATCAAGAGTCAAGAATTCGTTGTCCATTACTTTGTTGATTCGGTAAAGTCGCTCTATTCCCAAATCACTCGTGGGTAGCTTGACCCATCCCGTAACGTCGTCAAAGCCGATTTGTGCTACTGCCTCTGTTACGCTCACAATGAATTCTGACGGCACAACAAGGTCGATATCAACCGTCATCCTAGGGCGACCATGGATAGCCACGGCCAATCCACCGCAAATCGCGTAGGGAATATCCTTTTGTACCAACGCGTCAACAAGTTTGTAGAGCTCTTCAATGATTTCCATGCGAGTATCAATGTCGAGTTTGCGAGGCATCACGAGAGTATCGTAATTCAATATGTTAGGACTGCGGAGTTTCTCCGGATTCGGCTGCCGCGATGGTTTTCTCAGTTTGGGTAATCAAGTTATCTTGTAGATACTGTTCCAGCAGTTTGCGTGTTGTCTGGAACATCGTGTCGATGCGGCGTTTGGATACCGGCGGAATAGCTCCATTGCTTTCATCCAACATATCGCGCTGAATCAATTCGAGGGCGTCAGCCATCTCTTTGTAGTTTCGCAAGCCACGCAGTTCTGCCATGGTTGTCTTGGCCTGATCGAATTTGCTATCGCGTAGATACAGTTTAATACGAGCTGCCAACAAATTGCGCAAACCAATGAGGTCTAGGATTTCGCCTTGAAAACCACGGATATGTGCCTCGGCCTGAAGACGCCGGCTATCGTCAGGTAGTTCAGCTACTTGCGTAGCTTCCATGCCAACCACATAAGGCAACTTGGCCAACACGATATCTCCGCTTTTGATATAGAGTTGCTCCAAGGGAGCACGGAACTGCAGAGCAACCTTTTCTACTGGCGGCAACTCCGCTAAGGGGTCTGGGCCAAGAGTTGGAGCAGGCGATACGGCCACGCCGCCAGTGTCTCCCGATGAACCGGTATCTTGAGTGGCCTCTACCTGCGCTGCGGCTTCCAATTCTCGCTTCTCTGCCTCGCGAATGACCTGCATGCGCGCCGTCTTGATGTCGTCGGGCAAAAATGGTGACGGAGACTGCCGGACAACTGAAAATTGGCCTCGCCAATCTGTTCTGCCGAGAAACTCAAAATCATCTGACAGCCAATCGCGCCGATACACAAAACACCCAGGTTGTGGCACATCGGTGCCACGCACGACGACCTTCAACTCCGTTCGAGCATGCTGCGGCCGAACCCGCAATAGGACTCGTTGAGTACGACGATTTTTCCTACCTTGAAGTCCAGGTCCACCTGAATACGTGTAAACGTTCGCGTCCAAGTGTATGCCATCCGTGCCAGTAATCGCAGCGAAAGTCCAAGGAAGTGGCTCAAGCAAAGTCGGCATTCCATAACGGTCATCTCGCCGAATAATCGGTTGCATCACATCCCCGACCTGGACGTATGCTGGATTGGCCGGATCAACAATCAATCCACCCGCCCGCAGTTGGAGTTCGGCCGTGCGCGAAGTGGCTTCCTCCATACGTGCAACGGGAGCAAAACAGCTCGCAATCACGTGCCCTGCCGTGCGATCAACGTCTACCCAACGTTGCGCGGTATGCTCGAAGGCTGGCCCAAGATATTGCATCTCGCAATCAATCTCTCGCGCCGCGCATTGAAAGCCGAGATTCGTTTTACTGATGCGCAAGAAAAAGACTTTATCGTATTGATTAAATAAAGCTCCCGACTGCCAGGGAAGTGGTGTAGCGATCTGCCGTACGGCTTCCCCCAATGCTCGAGCAACTCGGCGAGGAACAATCGCCATTGGTATTTCACCACTTGTCAATTTGTCTTTAAGTTCTGATTCCAACAAGGAATGCGGTCTGCATTTCGAAAGCAGCTTGCTGATTGCCGAATTGGCTTCCGAGTCGGATGCATCACGCAACAAGCTCTCGTAGTCGGAAGCATGTACGCTGATGTCACTCGCTCCTTCCATGGCGGCTTCGAAGGTCCGCAAAGACTTGTAAATAGTGTCCTTCGCAGAAACAACAACAACCAACTCTTGATCGGTTAGCTCGGCCAACGTCAGAGTGGTTAAACTACGACTAGCAAGAGTCTGCCAATGCGTGGCCAAAGGCATTATTCGCGGCTGCCATGCCGATTTGAAATCCCGTTGCAGCCTATCGAGTAGATTCGTTAGAAACTGCTCTCGAGCAACATTAGAAACGGTAACACCGGGGTCAATTTGCCAAAGGACGTTCACTTCATAGGGCGAGAATTCCCAGATCTTGACATTTTCTTGTTCCTGAGCCTGGGCATTCGGTGCAAACGAGCAAGCAATCACTCCCATACCAACGCACCAAAGAATTAACCAATTCCTACACGAGTAACCGTTTATTCCGGGTGGGTAGTGGCTAACTGTTTTCTTGGAGACTAGGAACATGGTTTGTTTCTCATTCACTCGTAAAACATGTCACGTAGGTGCAGACCGAAGAGACGGGACATTCCTGGTCCGTTATGGAGCAGCAGCATTAAGCTGAACGCGCCACTGAGAAATGTTCTGGTAAAGGGATACCGTTTCGGGCTCAACACCCGACACGTTTTTGCGGATTGCGAATCGATCCTTCACTTGCCAAAGCGGAATGACAGGTAAATGAAAGTCGATCAAACGATGGATTTCCTGCATCGAATCCCTGACTTCACGCCATCCCAAACTGGATCTCAGTCGTTCCAATGCTTGGACAACAAACGGGTTGTCGGACCTGGCAATTCCATTGCCGCCCAACAGTCGCTCCACGTCGGTCGCAGGCTCCCACATGGTCGTCATAAGATAGACTAGATCGACATCCATATTGTCTGCAGCCACTTTACCGGCAGGCAGAACGCGCATTTCAGCTTGGATTCCCACGATGCTCCACTGCTGAATCAAGGCTTGCACTGCCACTCGAGCGAACTCAAAGTCAGGACAGCCGACAATGAGCGGTCTCATCTCTGGCACAGGCTGCTTAGCTTTCTTAGCTGCTTGCGCAAGTTCGCCTTCGACCATGACGATCAACAATTTTGCCAGATGTGGATTGTAGGGTGTAGGAGCGACGGAGGGATCGTAGGCGTAGGCCAATGGGTCAGCAGATCCCTCGCCAATTGGAAAAGGCCCGCTCACCAAGCGACCGTTGGACTCAAGCGTACTGCCAAGCAATTCCCCGCGCAATATTTCTTCGCGGTTGGTTGCATATAACAGGGCACGCCGAAATTTATCTTTTTGCAGATACGCTTCATCACTGACTGGAATAAGCATATGAACCGACGGTAAAGCATAGGACATAACCTGCACCCGCGAGTCACTTGCCAATCGCATGGCATCGGCAGGAAACAGTTGATCGAGTACGTCGATATCTCCTTTCAGCAAATCGTTGATCGCCTCTTTGGGGTCGTCGTAGAAAACCTCCACAATCTCGCGTGGTTGGCTTTCAAATCCGGGCTTGCCGCGCAAACGAAAGGAGCTCTCTCGTTCCTCTGAAGCCGACAATTCATACTCGCCGGTCATTCCCGGATCGAGTTCTTCGAGCGGCCACTGCATAAGAGCGTGCGGTAGGACGTTGGGTCGATAAAGATTCACAATAACTTGATTCGCATTGGGAGTGCTCACATTCTTAAGGATTGCCGACCATGAGGGATCGTAAAGCGGATCACCGGGGGTCGCGCGAGCTAGCAATGACTGGCCGATCTGAAATGCACTCAGTGGCTGCTCAAGACTGGGATCAAGAGAAAAAATCAGTTGTTGGCGATCGTCACTGAATCTGGGTGTAGGGCCGAGTGCAAATCCATAACGGCCTCCCTCCGAACCCACTTTGAGGAAGCGAATCAAAGGCATCTGCACCAGCGAGCCCACTCGGCGCGCTGGCCAATTCACCAAACTCTTGGCATCAAACTCGGTGGCGCGTTGCATTACGCCAACCCGGGTCATAGGGTAGGTTTCGGTAATCTTGGTTAACAGCTCCTGCCCTTCGGTAAGGTTGGGATCCAACCCCAGCATTTCAATTGCCGCCCGACGCGATTCTCGATATCGTTGTTGCTCAAAGAACTCCTGTGCTTCTTTTTGCTTGTCCAATGCCTGTTGTTTGACTTGTGACTTCCAACGAGCGATGACGGGCATGGTTGCACCGTAAGCATTCTCAATTCTTAGTAGCAGACTGACCGCGCTGGCTTGATCGCCCTGTTGCTGGTATGCCCGCACTAAACGTTCTGTGGCATTCGATATGCCCGCCGTTACGCTAGTAGCTTCGTAATCGGGAGCCGTATTTCGAAGCTCTTCCAGTGTCGAAAGGGTCTGTTGCAAACGGCCATCACCAAACATGCTAGTGGCAGAACGCAATAAGAAATCGCGCCTGAGTTTTTCTAGCCCTGGCATGTGCGCATAGTTGCGCATGAGAAAGCTCAAGTTCTGGAAGGCAGTAATGAATTCTTTTTCTGCTAACTTGGCCAGTGCCTGGTCATAAATCATGCGTTCATATAGGTCGATGCGTTCGATGTCGCGCCATACGATCTCATATTCCCGCTCTGGGAATCTTGTTATGACTACTGTCAATCGATCCGTTTCTTTGTTGTTTGTCGGCACAACTCGACCGGGGAAGGGCAGGGGAAGTACTTTTGCGGAACCTCCTCCCGCAGCAGCCTTGACGGTAATCAGATCGAATGGCTGTTGGTCAATTAATGGAAGCTCTTCCTGTGCAGAGACTCGCGGCAAGTGGACGCATATTAACCAAGCTGCAAAGCAGCTGGCTACCACTGTAAGATTGCAGGGAACCAAAGCTCTAGTTAGTCGCGACAGCATTCAAGGGCACTTATTTCGAAGTCGGCATGGGCATGGCAATTACACAACCTTCGTCACTGCCCACCAACAATCCAGTTGGCAATACCAAAGGAGTTGAGCAAAACGGTTGATCGGCACTGGCCTGGGCCACGATTTCACCACTGGCCGATCGTATTTTGATAACCACACCAGCTGTAGTTGCCAGTAGCAGTTCATCCTGATCGATAGCTACTGGAGCCGAAACCAGTGGAGCATGAACAAAAGGTTGCGACCAGACAGTTTTGCAGTCGTTTGAAATCAATTCCAAGGTTCGACTGGTTTGGATGAGCACGCCGCCCACTGCCGTGAAGGGACCTGCAATTCTCTGCCCACCCAGTTGGGTTGAGCCTAGTCTTTTCAAGTTGGTCGCATCGAGGGCTACTGCCATATCACCAGCTGTCGAGGTCTCCACTGCCAATAGGTTACTTTCACCGAACGCCAATGGTCCATCCAGCGGAAGCTCGAGAGCAATCTCGCTCAACTTTCGTAGCGAGTTGTTAACTCCTATTCTCACGAGTTGCAGCTGGTCGTTAGTCGCGTAGAGCGTTTTGGAGCTCGCGACATACACGGGTTCGTTCCATTTAATCGTCGTGCCTGGTGCCAGAGTCGGTTGAAATGGAGATCCAACGACAGAACCGTTCGACGGGTCAAGTAAAACCAATTGTCCGTTATCCAAGGCCAAGGCAATATTGTTTTCTACGGCGATCAGGGGACAAGTTGGAACAGCAGTCCCAATAGCTGCCGTCAAAAGTTGCAACTTGCCATTGGTTGATAAGACAGCCAGTTGGTTGGGGCGGGATTGATTGAGCATTACGCGCATGCCATTGGCGACTTGGACTGCTGGTGCCAAATCAAGTTGAGATTTGTTTTGACCAGCATTATTATCCGGTCCATCGCGAAGGGGAACTTGCGGATCCAGACGAAAGTACATGGCCGAGGAATTGACTGCCTCGTACTGTCCGGATTGTGGGTTAGAAATCATGGTCACCGGAACACCAAGATTGGTTTGCCAAATCGGCAGACCATTCTCGGAATTGGAGGCCGCGACAACCATTCCTCGGGTTCCTTGCTGAAACCTGGTGTGCACAATTACATCTTCATATCTCTGTATTGAACCAGCAAATGTGTCTCCAGGGTGTGCGACAGGGCCAAGTACGAGTCTTCCTTGTGCGACTTGCAAATCAAACCGCGTAAAACGGCTGTCGACGGTCCACAGGTGGTTGTTTCCAGCTACGCCCCAAGTTGTTCTGGGTGTATTCGAGCTGGATGGCAAAGAAGTCAACACAGACACTTTTTGAGTTTGCGCTGTGGGTTCGATATCTAGCACTGTAATCTCACCCAGATCGGTAAGCACGAATACGCGACGACCGTCAACCAATGGGGGCACAACCACATGCCCTTTCAACCTCATTGGAGTCTGGGCTTCGACTAGCGTCGCTGAGTCCGTTGCCGTTTGCAGAATGCGAACCAACGAAAAATCGGCGCCTGCGTTTTCGCATACGAATAACTGTCCTAGGGCTAAAATCGGCGGAACGCGAATCGCACCACTACGATGCCCGAGGTAGGCAACTTCTTCGCACTGACCACTATCCCTAGATATTACATACAGGTTGCCGTGGTCGGAGGGAACATAAAGATAAGGCTTGCCAAACGCTAAACCGGGGGTTACCGGGACGGGCTGAGGCAACTTTGTACTCCAACTTAGTTGCCCTGACATGCCATCCACACGGCACACCCGGCCATCGAAGGTGGTGGCGAACAGATCCTCACCGTCGGCTACAGGCACATGCAAGGGAGTCCCCATGTCGATGAACCACTTCGAATTTCCCGTTGCGGCTTCAATGCGCGAGGCCGTCCCCTTTTCAGGCTGGCAGATTAGAGCATCGCCGCGCGTGCTGTCACCGATCCGAATTGGTTCGTTCTCAAAATCTTGGCCAACATAATGGCGCCATAGAACCTTGCCAGTTTCACCTTCTAGACCATAAACTGAACCACGTACTTTGGCGAAAAGTATGCTTCCGCGGAGGGCCGGAAGCGCCTCTCCTTGATGCTCGGTAAGCACTAAACTCTTCACGTCGCTAGCGGGAGGGGCCTGAGCGAGTAGCTGGAGATCAAGCGATCCGGGCTCCACCAGGGACTTTTGCAGCTGAGTGGCCTGTTTTACACGTTGACTCAATTGCTCGTTCCCTTCGAGGGAAGGGTATTTATTGATCAGTTGTCGGCGGATGGCATAAGCGGCCAAAGTATCTTTTTCCGACAGCTTTGCATCCATGGCCGCCAAAGCGGATTTGAGTTCATCATCGCGGTTGATCTCCCGGATGATTCGTTGACGGTCCTCTTTGATCCTATCTAACGTAGGTGCATGTTGATTCTTTTGTGTAGTGCCTACGAACTGCGGATTATCTATATAATCCAGGACTCGCTGCATTTCAGACATCAACGTTCTGCGAGTCTCATTGTCATCTGCGTGGTCTGCCCTTTCGTTGAACTTGGATGCCAGGCTTACTAGGACACCGGTAAGATCCCCTTGTTGTTCGGAAAGGGAGCTTTCGCCGGTAAGTGTGGGAAGCAAATCGGCGGCCGTTTCTAAGCCTACTAGCGGATCTGGCACACTCTCCACGTCGCGGCGCATAGATGCTAAAGCCGCACGGACACGCGCGAAAGAAGCACTTTCATGCGTCGGAAAATCGGACGAGAATTCCTCATACATTTTGGCGGCAGTTTCATATGATTGCTGCTCATACTGTTTTTCCGCTTCGGTTAATCGCGATTCTGCATCTCCACGCCAAAAATAGAACACGAGCCAAACCAGAGCCACTAGCACCAAACTTAGAATCAAGCCCACTCCCAGGATGCGAAATGAATCCCAGGGATTGGCTTTCGCAAGGTGTACTTTGTTTGGCCGTAGAGACGTGACCGGGGCAGACAAGTCGATTAGGGGCGTTTCCGAAGTTGTTTTGGCGATTGCTTTTTTGTTCTTGCTGGAAGAAGTTTGGGGTATTTCCGCCACTTCCGCCACTTCGACAACCTCAACCACGTCGGAAGGATCATCCTCATCATCTAAAATGACTTCTGCTACGGGCTGCTTCTCGACTATCTCGACATCCGGTTCGGCGAATCCGAGCTCTCCTGAATCGCTTTGGCGAGTTGGGGGAGCAAGCGAGGGCTTTTCGTCAACATCATCTTCTTCATCGGTTGACTTCAGTTCTGCCACGATCTTGGTTGCTTGAAACTTGGTCAAGTGTCCATTATCGACCAATAGGCGGGCCAACAATTCAGGCGTGAGCCGTGTCTTGCTTTCAGCGACTTGGCGTGATAGCTCTGCAATCACATCCGGTGAAAGCAACTGCTGACTCTCCAGCAGTTTAATAAACTGTTTCGCTTGAGCTTGCATTGATCTAAAACGCCTTGTTTTTCAAAAACTATATCAAACTAGCCAGCTTCCGAAGCAGGGCCACGCATTCTTTCAAGCTGAACAGGATTTGCACTTCCCTCGCTGTCGCTCGCTTCTTTTCTTGGACCTACTCGCATTTCCCGAAATTATGAGGTCCTGATCTCAAGGCCGCTCGGTTGCAGATTGCCTAGCTGGTCATGGAAACCGTTGTTGCAGACAAACGAGTTCTCAGCCAGCTCAACGGTCAATCAAATTGTTCAACTGTAGTAACTTCAAAACTTTCAAAATTAGCTTCCCGGCCTGCATCCAGCGCCGCCACAACGGCTGCGTGAATACAGTTCTCATGAGCTTCAATGACGATCTTGGTGGGAGGCTTTGAACCAGCGCCGTTACGCGCGTCATTGAGAGCAATAATCAGGTCTTGTTTGCTCGAAGCCACTCGGTCTCCCACGACAGATAAAACGTTGTAGGCGTTGTATTCATCCACTTGAATGGTCACCGTGTCTGCATCTTCTTCTTGCTGTATTACTTGTTGACTGGGTTCTTCTTTGCTGGGAGCCGGACGTTGAATGCTCTTTTGTACACTAAATGATGCAGTGATCATGAAGAATATGAGCAACAAAAAGGTGACATCCACCATGGGAGTCATGTCCATATCTTCTTGTTGTTTGGGCTTAGGCCGCGTGAAATCCGTGTGGGCTGCTGCAAGTGCCTTTTCTTCACTAGCGATTCTTTTTTCATTGCGATCTGGATCGTTGCTCTCAACCAGAACTGTTTGGGCGAGTGATCGCCCAAGTTCGGCACGTACCCGCGCCAATTCGCGATCACGGACTTTTTCATTTTCTCTGGCAACTCGCGCAGCTTCGATATCACTTGCCGACGGCAATTGGACGGGAGCGCCACACTCAGGGCACTTAATCTCTCGTCCCAACAATCGCTCGTTGGCGGATCTTACTGCGTTACAAGCTGGACAACGGAATCTCACCGAGATTTCCTATGCAATGAGTTTCTAATGCTAGTTCAAAGAAAACGTATGGTGGTCATTCGGAAACAACTACAAGTCGCTTACATCAATGTTGTTCCATGACAGCGATATTTATTTTTTCCCCTTCCTCCAAGCTTTCGGCGATTGCCTCACTCACACGACCAATCTCCCCGTGACGGACTGCTCCGTCGGCACGAATGATGACATGCTTTTTGCCCTGATCGAAGCTCTGAGCCACATACTCTGCAATTTCTGCATTCTGTTGCTCAAGGTCGAGCGAAAACGGACTACCATCAGCTCGCATTACCTCAGCTTGGTCGCCGGTACCGCGACGCATGACGATAATAGCAGACTCTTTGCCAGCTACCACGTTTCCATGTCGAGCCTTGGGTAGATCGACGGCTTGCTCAGGATTCATCTTGGACGAGACCAAGAAAAAAATGAGCAGCAAGAAAACAATGTCAATCATAGGTGTGATATCGAGTTCGTCGTCGTTGGCTAGAGCTCGTGGTCGCAAGAACTCTTCCTCGACTTCGATATCATTCCATGTTTCATAACTAGGTGTCGTCGCCATATATCTCGCCGCACGTCAGCAATTGAATAGAAATCTCATGTGAGTGGTGTGCCTACTTTCCTCCTGCCCGTGTCATGCCGGCGCGAAAAGCTTCAAGAAATCGAGTGACACCTGAGCCCACGAGTTCTTCCATGTGCCGAATGCGATTGTTGACGGCGTTTAAGGCCATGACTAAGGGAATGGCGATACTCAGGCCAATTGCAGTTGTATATAGAGCCACATTGATGTCTTTCGCCAACTGCGTAGGCTCGACCGTGGCAGCGGAGGCAAGTGTCGCAAAGGCACCGATCATACCGGTAACCGTACCCAGCAGGCCGAGCATCGGAGCTGTCTTAATGACTGTTGTCACCCAGCTGATATTGCGTTCCAGATCTGCCAAAACGTCTCGCTGAAAACGTTCGGTAAGCAAGTGTTTTACCTTCGCATAACCTAATTGACGGTTGCTTAGACCCAGGCTGATCAACATGGGAACGGCACGTTGATCACCTTCACACGTGCTGGATACCGCCTCGAAATTTCCAGCCATCAGGTCGGCTTCGATACTGTCCAGGAATGTATCCTGTTCTTCTTCTGAACGAAACCACTTTTGACCAACACGACTCCAAACCAATACACAGCAAAATGCGCCAAATAGTGCGACGGCTGCCAAGGCAAGGTAATCTAAAAGTCCAATCCAATCGTAAATATTTTGCGGCATGAGCCAGTTTTCCTCTTTGGGAAGCGAACATCGAGTAGGTTATTCTTGGTCAACCAGTAAGTAGATTATTTGTGGTAACCGCTTATTTTTTGCGCGCAGCCAGGACGCTACTTGGGGATGCGGTAGTGCTGCTGTATGACAACAAACGTGTAGCCTGAGCCAGCTCCTTGGCATTCAAAAACGGTCTTGGCAATTTCTTTAACTGAATTGTGTCCTTTGGATTGTGCATATCGCATTTCGGTTTGTTCGAGCACATCTTCAAGTGCAGGTGGAATGAACTTCAGAATCTGGCGATTTTGAGTCGTGATGCTTGCTTGGCTTAATAATTGGCGGTCAAACTCCTTCAATGGTCCTTCTTGGCGCCACATAAAATACAGCCGCTTCTCAGCTTCACTTTCACCGGATCTCTTTTGAGGTGAGCTGGCCAATTGACTAGCGTAGTCAACCGTTCGTACTCCTCCGCCAACGCAGCCCAACTCAATCTTGAAAAAATCCAGCTGGGAGGCATATGGCTTCAATCCCTTGGCCATGAATTTGAGCTCCCAGCGGTCGTACCGAGGCACAATGTCATCCCCGTCTCCCAATGGTCCTGGCGGCCGATTATCACCTCTACCCTTGCCAGTTGTCGAAGCAAGAGATTCGCTGTCAAAGGATTCCAGTGAAGCTGCTACGTTCGTTGCGGCCTGAGTAACTGCCTCAAGCGTTTCGGCCAGAGTTGGTTCCGTCAGTAGTTCGACATCCTCAGCACCAGGTGGTTCGATATCCCGCTCAAACCCCTCAGCATGGTCTCCACGTCCGGCAATGCGTTCATCCACGATCTCAATCACACCTGGAGCCCAGGTCAATGTGCGCGTCAGCCAGACGACAAACAGGAGGACAACAATCATGCCCAGCACGATCAAAAAGCTCATCAGCACGCTAGCCACGACGTCAACTTTTTGTGTGCGTAAACCTTGGGCACCGCGAGTGCGGTGTACGCTTAATGATTTCTGACGTGTCGTGGTGGAATTGCTCATGGAAATCCTTAGAGCCCAATCATTTTTTACTAACAACTGAAAATCACGGCTTAGTCCAAGAAAATGTAGTCTGGGTAGAGTCCCAGGTACCACTTTTTCCAGAATTCCACCGCTACATGACGCTGCGAATCGTCTGGATCAGCTGTTAACTTTCCTGACAATAGTTTTCGACTCAGTAGGCGCAGGCCCTCTTCTGCGATAATCGGCACAAGAGGATCGGGATCGCCTAAGGCATAGATAAGTGTGGGAGCTTCTTTGAGGTCTTCACTTCGTCCCAGTAGCTTGGCGGCAATCCTACGTGCTCGATAGTCAGGCGTGGTGATCAAGCGGGATAGGCGGGATACTTGTTCTTTGCGCTGAGCCGGATCTTTGGAAAGCTGCAAATCCTCAGGGACCAAGCTCATCTCGACATCACTGCCCTTAGCTTCCAACATTTCCAGTAAGGACTCTACGCTAGCCTCCGCATCGGAGACGATCTTGTTGCCAAGCACTCTTACTGTGGAAACCTCTTTTGGCAGACCATATCCTCCCACCGTAATGCCTTCATCCAAATGCCCGATGGCCTTCTGAGTGCTACGAATCAGGAAGAGAATTGCAAAGGCCGTACTAACTTCCTTTGGTGTTAGGTCGCGTCGGGTCTTGGGATCGCCCCACATGCCATCGTCGCCCTGCAAATCAGCCAATTCATCGACCCCCTGGTTGTACCATGGTGGACTCTTATTCTGCTTGCCTTCATATATCTCCAAAAAACTTTCATAGCGTTCTTGAGAATATCGCCAGTAAAAATACCAATTGGACCCAGTAAAGTTGGGGTGAGTGTTTTGGTAGCGTATGGCGGCAGACACTATGCCATCTGTGTCGCCTCGTGACATAGTTACCTGACGTCGATCAGCACGTTCCTTTTTTTGCAAGTCGACGCGTTTGAATGCTTCTGGAATTCCATCGTTATCGTCTTCGACTTTTTTCCGTTCGCCGTAAAATCCTAGGATGTCACCTGCAATCAACATGGCTCCCAGGCCGGCAGTTGACAACGATTTGGTGACGCCCTCCTGTGCTACGGGTGGACCATTGGAAACCACACCTTGGTAGCCCCAGCCACCAGTTGGGTCAACCGTTCGCTTCAGGTATCGGATGGTCGACTCGATAGTTTCGGGCGGGACTGAGATTTCGACTTGCTGTAAAGTCCAAAATCCCAGCATGGCATACTGAACTTGCGATGTATCCCCGGTGGGGCGTTCCAAGTAACCAAAGCCGCCATGGGACTTCTGTGCTGAAATCAACCAGTCACGAATCTGCTTGAGCTCGGCACCGTATTTCATGGCGTCTACCGAAGCCAACAGCAATGCAGCCATAGGAGTTTCGTAGACGATCTTTTCCGAGTGTCGCGAGCCATTAAGCCCCGCAACTAATCGTCTGGCGACATCCAGACCTCGCTTCACAAGTGGATCTTGGTCATCCCCCGTTACCTTGTAGACCGCATAGGCAACCAACAGCGGGCTGCCCGCCTCGTACTCACCTCCCGGCCGCGACGGCTCGCCATGCAAGGCAATGACCGCCCGGTTTACCATTTGCTGGACCTTCGGATGCTCCGGCGTATAAGATTGAGCATGTGAGGGTAATGCGTAGAGTAAGAAGGTCAGGACGTACCACAGC
The DNA here is from genome assembly GCA_020427005.1 of Planctomycetales bacterium. Classification (GTDB taxonomy): domain Bacteria; phylum Planctomycetota; class Planctomycetia; order Pirellulales; family Pirellulaceae; genus Aureliella. Next base: position 46,245 of record JAGQOY010000001.1, on the reverse strand, counting down.
CAAGACATCCGCATTACATTGAGAGGCCAGAATCGTTTTGATTGGTCATAATCGCGAGTCATTCGACCTCCTGCAGTGATCACAAGCTTGGAAGTAGCAGTTCGCCGGACTGTTGCTTGCTTTAGAAGAGGACTTCATGATAAACCCTTTTTCTTTAACAAGAAATATTGCGAGACGGACTGTTTGCGGTGAATCTGGAAATTCAATTCGACTTTGTAATGTTTGGCCTCTGGCGGGGCGATTTGTGACGCGACTAGTGTCCATCGACTCGGACTTGTAAAAACTCGGATCTGTGCCATAATCCAGCCATCAAGGCCTACCCGTCTGCAGGTGCAGGATGGGTGGTGCCCCAGGTTGGATTGCGAGACATTGTTGGCCAGGTAGCTCAGTTGGTAGAGCAACGGACTGAAAATCCGTGTGTCGCCGGTTCGATCCCGGCCCTGGCCACTGGTACTTTTAAGATTGGGTACCAAGGATAATTAGGATGGCGAGGGTCCATCCAACGCGAGAAATATCGCTCGCAGGCAAAAACTGGCAATTCTGGAAGTTTGCCTGCAGTACTCTCCGATGTTCGGTGCAATCGGTACCGGCCTTTCACGGCTCCGCTGTTAAGCTATCCCCTCCCGAATTTCTGGCGGATTTCTGTTCTATTCTGCCATACAGCCTTGGTCAATCGTCTAAATTGACTTCCAACAGAGGCGTCGGAACCCCCTCGCTTGTCAACAATAAATGCTTTCCAGAATCATCAAAACAGATACTTTCGCCCTGCTTGCGGTTAGGTAATTGAATAGTGCGAGTATGCTTCCAGTCCCAGGAGGAAGTGTTGTCCGTACGTGTGATTAAGGTGGCCGGTCCATAAGTGCCAATGATTAGCTGTCGGCCATCTCTGCTTATGTCCGCCGCCGTAACCAACGGAATGGCAAGTTTGGCTAACAATGTCGTTTGCTGTTGTCTAATGAACTGGCCATTCTCAAAGCCTAGTGGCAGTTGGTAAACCGAACATCCAACCAGCGACTTGGTAATGAGTAAAAAGCCGTGCGTCAGGGGATCGTAGGCAAGTGCCTCGCAGTCCACGGGATTAGGAAATCTAAACTCTAGCACAGTAGTCGGTTGGCAATGTGAGACCTGGACCGTGCTCGGCTGATCGACATGCAACCTTGGTTCCTGGATCAACACTAGCGACAACCAGTCACGTGATTTTTGATTGTTTCCGATGTCGGCAACAGCCAAAATGGAGCGTCCTTCAAGACGGAAGCCACAAATATCCTCCCAGTCCGTAGCCGTGAGACCATCGATGTGCACCTCGGCCAACAATCGTCCCGAACTTCGTTGGATGGCAAAAAGTCGCGGTAAATCTCCCGAGTCATTGTGCGTCCAGAATATCCCGGGGTCTTCGAAGGAAACCGACACGCCGCTGCTTTCTGTGATTTCCAGCGAATCAAGGACTATTTCGGCTTTTACCAATTTTGAGGTATTTGATACCCAAATCGCCGAGAAGACCCCAGCTATTGCGAGGGTGTAGAATTGTCTGTAGGCGGTCATTTTGGTCATTAGGCAGTATTTTAGGGCGAGAGTCGGCGAAAAGTTTGACGAACGTTAACACCAGCTATATGATATGGTTCTGAAGCTCTTTTAAATTTTCTGTTTCTCGTGGAGGTATCTTATGAGCAAATTCCGGAGCAGGAGCGGTTTCACGTTGGTGGAATTGCTAGTGGTAATTGCCATCATTGGCATTTTGGTTGGCTTGCTGTTACCTGCAGTTCAAGCTGCCCGCGAAGCGGCACGTCGTATGCAATGTTCTAACAATCTAAAGCAGATTGCATTGGCAGCCCACAATTATGAGAGTGCCCACAAGAAGTTTCCCTATCGTCAGGGTGGTACGACCGGTTCTGCTAGCATGGACTGGCAAATTAACTCGGGTCCATTGAATAATAAGGGACGCCGAAGTGGTTTCATTTCGATTCTACCTTTTATCGAGGGTGGCAATCAATTCAATCAAATCGAAGCCGGGAATGCTGCTAGTAATATCCCACCAGGCGGACCAGAGGGTTGGGCAGGATTCACTCCATGGAATCAATCACCCGCATTTATGCGATGTCCATCTGACCCATCTGCGGCCAATTCTGGTCGCTTGAACAGTTACTCCCATTGCTTGGGTGGTAACGGTTTGTCGATTGGTCGTTGGCAGTGGGACATGAATACCAATCAGAATCTGAGCGGTTTGTTCTCCTTCTATGGCAATAAAGGCCACGGTTCCATATCGGACGGTACTAGCAATACTTTGATGTATAGCGAGCGTTTGATCCACACTGCCAACTACCCGGACGCTGATGGCAACGACGCGGTTGCTGCTGGTGAATTGGTGAACTTCAAGTCAACGGTAGCGATGGTGCCAGACGTTTTCAACAATCCTCAGTTGTGTCGTACGGTTGCTAATGGCCAGTATCTCGTGACAGGAACTCGTCACCAAGGTAACGGTGGTAAGTTCTGGCACGATGGTCACCCGATTTATGTGGCTTTCAACACAATTCTGCCTCCTAACTCGCCTTCTTGCAATCACACGATTTCTTGGGGTGACGGCGACCCAGCTATTCTGCCACCTACCAGCAATCACACCGGTGGTGTCAACGCTGCCATGGCGGATGGCTCAGTCCAGTTTTTCAGTGACAACATCGACACAGGTAACCTAACAACCCCAGCATCTATTAATACCGGTGCTAGCGCTTATGGCGTTTGGGGTGCTCTAGGTACCATGAACGGTGGCGAAGTTGGCGGAATTCCGCAATAATAGCCTTTCCGAGGCTTAAACTATTCCTAGAGCGAGGTCGTAGTGGCCTCGCTCTTTTCAATTACATACACATTTCTTACCGATGACGAGGCGCAGTGATGAAAATGAGAATTTATCTGAGCGTAGCTCTGCTGGTTCTGGCCGTGGCAGGCTGTGGTGGCGACAATCGTCCTGCTACCTATCCGGTTAGCGGCGTGGTCACACTGGATGGAAAACCGGTGCAGGGCGCGAGCATATCATTCACCTCCATTGGCGAAGGTGTTCAGCCCGCTGTGGCTCAGACCGACGCGGATGGCAAGTATTCTCTGACTACATTCGAGTCGGGCGACGGCGCGATGGAAGGGGTCTTTCAAGTGACCGCAACCAAATATCACACGGAGGCTGGTGAAAATCCTTATGGAGCACCAACGCAATCCACTGGTGAACAAAAGGAAATGTCATTAGACGACCAATACGCGAATTTCGACGCCAATTATGGTGCGAAGGATGCCGGTCCCGCACGCTCGCGTAAACCTGGAACCACTACTAACGAGCTGCCCAAGAGATATGCCAACGGTTCTACCTCGGGTTTGGAATACACGGTTACGCCTGAAGGCAAACACACTTTTGATATTCCGTTGACCTCGAAATAAGAGATTGTAGGCGGAACTTGTGTTCGTTAATCGGACCGGTGAGTTAGGCTTGCCGGTCCACTCTTGTTCAGTTCATTTTCGAGCACGTCGGAATTCAACGCGGATTGGATTCGTTCTCACCCTCTCAGGCAGCTTTGCTGGATGCGGCCATTTGATTCAGCTTGTTGTAGAGCGTTTTTAGGCTTATTCCCAATTCGTCAGCGGCTACCTGTTTGTTGCCCTCATGGCGTTCGATGGCTTCATGAATAGCGTTCAGTTCCATTTCTCTTAACGACATGGGACCGAATGATCGCAATTCCTTTCGTAGTCTACGATCAGTGAATTGGCGAGGAAGATGCTCATTCTGGATAGGTGGTTTCTCGCAAAGGATTGATGCATGTTCAATGACATTGGCCAACTCACGGACATTCCCGGGCCAAACATGGCTGGTCAACTCTTGCATGGCATCTGCGCTGAACAGTTGATCGTCTGGGACTGAATCCTGGCGAAATCGTCTGAAGAGGTGAGTGGCCAAGGTCGGGATATCGCTGATCCGATCTCTGAGCGATGGAACCATGATTTCAAAGGTGTTGATTCGAAACATTAGATCTTCACGAAACTCTCCATTCTCAACCATCTGTTCCAGGTCGCGATGCGTAGCGCAGACGACACGCACATCGACTTTGAAGGGTTCGTTATCACCCACGCGTCGAATTTCACCGCACTCCAGCACACGCAGCAATTTGGCCTGCATACCTAAAGGCAACTCGCCAATTTCGTCAAGGAAGATAGTGCCACCGTCGGCTGCTTCAAAGAGTCCGTGTCGTTGGGAGTCTGCACCCGTAAATGCTCCCTTGCGGTGCCCAAATAGTTCGCTTTCAATCAGGTTCTCAGGAAGTGCTCCACAGTTAATGGCAACGAATGGTTTGTCTTTGCGTAGGCTCTGATCGTGAACGCTGCGGGCCACCAGTTCTTTGCCACAGCCTGTCTCGCCGCGAATGAGGACGGTTGACTGAGTTGGGGCGACTTTACTAACTAATCTTCGTACCGCCTGAACGGATGCATGATCTCCAATGAATCTAGCGTTGCCTGGCTGGTTTTCCAATTGTCTCTTGAGAGAGTGAAACTTTCTGACCGTTTCACGACGCTCGAGGATTTTTCCGAGCAAGGTTTGCAAATCAGCCAGGCGACAGGGTTTGGTTAAATAATCACAGGCGCCAAAACGCATGGCCGCCACCGCCGACTCGAGAGACTCCTTACCGGTGAGAACAATTGACTCCGTTGCAGGTGATCTATCTTTGACACGCCGAATTACTTCAATTCCATTGATGCCTGGCATATCCAGGTCTACGATCAGGCAATCATAGTTCTCACGTTGAGATTCCCGAACGGCCGATTCGCCATCTGGACATACGGTAACGCGATGTCCCATGCGTGGCAATTCCATGGCCATTAGGTCCTGAAGTAACTCTTCGTCGTCTGCGAACAGAATGGATAAACCACTAGGCGACTGCATAGTATCTCTCATGCTTTTCTTGACTTGTGGAATTTAGGGGTAAAGTTAATACGAATCGAGAGCCTTTACCGGGGCCTGGGCTGCTCGGGATTAGGCTGCCACCATGATCTTGTACAATTCGGTAACTGATCGAAAGCCCTAAACCAGTGCCTCGTCCATCCCGACGACGAGTAAAGAATGGTTCGAACAAATGAGCGAGTACTTCCTCAGTCATGCCGCAACCAGTGTCACTCACGATAAGTGATAAGCTGCTATCGGAAGCCACGAGCTCTAATACGACGGTTTCTCCATCCGAACTAGCATCCAACGAGTTCGTGAGAAGATTGAGCACCACTTGCTTGAATTCCGTTGGACTTACAAAGGCATTCAGCTCTGTTAGTTGAGTTTTAAAATCGATTTTCTTATTGCGATACTGTCCAAGGTGTTTGACCAAGGCCACCACGTCGGCTACGGATTGCGGTATATCCGTATTCTGTCTTCGCTGTGATTCACCAAGCCTTGAAAAATCCAACAAGCGTTCGGTGATACCTTTTACTCGAAAGGCTTCATCTTGTATGCATTTCAGATACTTGCGCAACACATGAACCTGTTCTTCGTCGTATTTGGCTGCTGATGGCTCCAGCGTATCATCACAAGTTTGATGAAGTATTTCGTGCAAACGGCTTTCCAGTGCCTCGGCACTCCATGCAATCGATGCTAACGGGTTGTTGATTTCATGAGCAACGCCTGCTGCCAAGAATCCAACGCTGGCCAACTGTTCACTCCGAACAACTTCACGAGTACGTTGTTTTACTTTTTCATTTAGATTGTCTCGCACTTCCACGAATCGGTCAGTCATGTCGTTGAGAGTGTTAGCCAGTAGCGACATTTCATCCGAGGAGTTTAGGCGAATCCGATGCTCAAAGTCACCGTCGGCAATTTGGTTGCAGCCATTCAAAAGGACTTTAAAAGGCTGTACCACGTTGTGTCGAAAGTAGACAAACAGCCCCGTTACGATGAGCAATGCCGCTGCCGAGCAGGCTAGGATGAAGCCGATGATGCTTCGATAACTGCTGCGCACTTCTCCACGTAACTTTTCCATTCGTTCGAGAGTAAATTGCGGGAGTTCCTGAACCAGTTGATTGAGCTCGACAAGTTCATCATTTAACCAACTAGTTGTTACGGCTGTTTCCTCAGAATGTTTACTTGAACAGATCCACTGGAGTTTCCCCAGTTTCTTTTGGATTTGTTGTGCGTGGCTATGTTCTGCTTCGCGTTCGCTAAGCAAAGGATCTGAATCTGTAGGTGTAGCCAGCCCTTGATCGTAGGCAGAAAGTTGTTGAGTGACGAGCGTTAGCTGTTGCCTAAAGAGGTCTCTCTGCTGCGTGAGGTTTTCACTCATCTGCCATGCTTCTCGCATAGCCGGTTGTCGCAATCTATGCCCGAACTGAAGAAGCGTGTCGATCTCACTTCGCAACTTGAGGGCCAATTTCAATTCTGCAGCCAATTGACCCACTGAATGTGTGAGGCCGCGATAAGCATATACCCCAGTCAGACTCGCATTCATCAACAACAGCAAGACGACTGTTAGAGCCAATGTGGCGTACAGAATCTTTTTTCGTATTTGCCCGTGCGGTTTCACCAACAACCTCCGTGTTGCGGTATCACTCAGGGAGCGAATTTTAATCGGACGCGTTAGTGCAGTCTACTAGTCACGGCCGTACGTCGGTAGGCGAATATGCCTAGGAGAATAGTTTTTTGTTTTTGCAGTCAAATCATTACCCAATGAATAGCAGGATTGATTATGACACGACTGGTTCGATCTAACGAACTAGGCAAAGCCAGCAATAGATAGCCATGACACCCACTACCGATGTGATTAGGGCCTTATACTCGCGATTATCGATCCATTGAGCAAGCGACCATCCAGCCAACATCCTATTCGAGAGATGCTGCGGGATGAAACGTGGCACATCGCGAGTGTATTGTGTCCAGGAGTTTGGGAATTTGGCTGCTAAGAAGACCTCTTCATGAGCGACCTGCAAATAATAGATAAACAGGACTGGTCCGCTGACAAAAGCTAGTGATCCCCAATCTTTACACAGGATGCAAAAGGCTACCATCATGCAATAGGAGCCTATGTAGAGTGGATTCCGAATCAGGGCATAAGGCCCGACATCGGTAACCTCAGCCGATTTTTCAACGTGCCTGCTGCCCAGCTGCGAATTGCCAAACCCAGACAAAGTAAACCCATTGCCAATATTGAACCAGGTTCACTGGAAAACGGATTTAGAGGAATGGGTTGGTGTACAAGTACATTCAAGGTAGCTAGCACGATGAACCCAACTAGACTAATGGCAATCCTTCGCCTGGCGAACCAACTTGCTATTTGAGGCGACTGAAATAAGGGGTTCATAGCTGAACTGGTGGACATTATGTAATTCCTACATGGTTAACTATGGTGAATCTTGCGGAGCCAAAACCACCCGACGAAAAGCAAAATAGCATTGGCAAGCCAAATGCTTATGGGAGGCCAACCGCCTCCTTTGGACTGTTCTAGGGCCATGCCAAAAAAGGGAAAATAGAGGAGTAAGATTGGTAAGAAGCAGACACCGAAACTTGTCCAGTGGTCAGCAGTACGCGCATAGATAGATAGCGGTATTCCCAACCAAACGAAAAAGAAGCAACTGAAGCCAAAGGCCCATCTTCGCCAGGGCTCCACGTGCAACCGGACAAGGCGATCTGATCCTAATATTATGGAGCCCAAAAATGAATGGGTTGTTGCATCATCCAGCCAAATTGACTGTCCGCTGGCAAGAGCCATTCCCGCGTGCACCGCTAAAAAATCTTTGCTTTGGTTTATTTGCTCGCGCTGGGCAAGGATTTCACGGCTGATTTCGTGCATCTGGAATTCGGTCGGATGCCCCGACGACGTCCCCTTCTTTGTAGCTCTGTCCAGGGGTATTTCGTACCGTTTGTGACCAGGAAATGTGCCGACAAAACCCTCTGTATCTACTTCCTGATCTTCAAGGTGAATTTCCAACACCTCGTGAACCGGATCCATGCGTAATCGTCCCGACTTGGCGGTAACTGTCGTTGACGTAGTACCTGACTTATTTCGAAGGCTAATCGTTGGAGAGATCAACTCTCTTCCGTCTTCTCCTACACCGTGCACATGAATTGAAAAGCCCTGGGCCTCATATGACCCATTGTTGCTGAGTACGCTGTAGACAACTTCTTCAATCGAATGCATCACGACTCGGTTAATACCAGGCTTGCCCCACGGGACAGCAATATCGTTGATCCAAACCGCGATTAGGCTAATGAAGAAAGCCAAGAGCAACGCCGGCTTTATTATCGCCATGGGACGAATTCCGGCTGCCATGGTGGCGATAATCTCATTGTCCGCGCTAATCCTGCCGTAAACGCTACAAATAGCGAATAACAGGGTCGGAGGGATAGCGTATGGCAACGACATCGGCAAAGCATAAGGCAACATGTCTAAAACAGAACGTGGGCCTAGTCCTTGGCTGTGCAGTTCCTTGCCAATGACCCCCAACATAATAACCGCCGTAAAAGCGGTTAATGATATTGCGAATAACTTGCCAATGTCGCAGAGAATGTACCAATGTATACGTTTCGTCATGCGCGAACTCTAGCGATTTAGGATATGCGGTCCAAGACCGAATTGACATCCAATCGCAAGATTTGCAACGAGAGAGTCTCACCACCTCCAGGTGTGCGAGGATTAATGGCGATTAAGGGCAAAACGGTCCCTAAGTCGAAACAGGAATCGCTGATCGACACGCTAATTGGATCACAAGTCTACCGATGAATCGCTAGCATTGGGTGAACGTTGACTACGGATCTGATCCATTAGGGAGATGATGATACGCGACTGAATACCGACAGCGCTAGTCCAGTCGCCTTTGTCTCCTTTTTCGCAGGCCTGTTTGAATTGTCGATTGATTTCGTCCCAACCTACTTCCCAATTTTTTTCCTCAGCCGCTTCGCGCAAAGATTTCATAATACCTGCTAAATGTTCAAAAAACGGTTGAGAACATTCAGCGGGGAATTGGCGGTACGGGCCATTGCCGTAGCGAGATTCCGGCAACACGGTCGACGTGTTGGGTCTTAGGTACTGAGACAAGCCTGTCAAAAGTGCAATTAGTCCCAATACAGTTGATACAATTGCCCAGGGGTAGAACTGCATAAACACTAGGACTACAGCTGCAAGCAAACAAACCCCGGAAACGACGGCCAGAGCGGGCGAAAATGTGCGTGGAGAGGATGAATGCCGCACTATGATAGAATCTTGCTTGGTCGAACCAATTCGATCATCGGCTACGGCAACTACTACGGCCGTTATGTTGTCAGGACCGCCTCGCAAATTGGACAAGTCCACAAACAGTTGACATGCTTCCTCAGGAGGTAATGTGTTTAGAATGGCACCAATTTCTTCGTCGCTAACTTGTCCACTTAAACCATCGGAACAAAGCAGAAAACAATTCCCTTTGCGGATGGGAAACGGGCCTTCAATGTCTACTTGGACATTTGCGTTGGGGCCTAAAGAGCGGGTGATAACATTTTTGGGAATGACTCCACTTCGGGCCGTTTCATCCGTAACTTCACCGGCGGCTTGCATTTCCCAAACCAACGAATGATCAAAGGTTAATTGATAAAGCTTGTTGCCGTTGGTTTGATAAACTCGAGAATCACCCACGTGAGCCACTACAGCGCCTTCAGGTAACAGAGTCAGCACGCTGCAGGTCGTTCCCATGCTTCGGAATTCAATATTGGCTTGTCCACGTCTATAGATTTCTGCGTTGGTCTCTACGATCGCCTTATGTAGGCCTTCGGCGGGGGGCAAATCTCGTTGTCGCAAGTAATTGTGTGGGACGAGCTGGCTAGCTAACTTGGACGCCAATTCGCCCGCCGCATGAGCTCCCATGCCATCGGCCACCAGAAAGAAATGGCCGTGCCTGTCCCATCCCGCTTGGCTTTCCGCCAAATGTACACCATAAGAATCCTGGTTCGTCGCGCGGCGCATTCCTACATGCGATAGGACTGCATGATTCACAGTTCCTAACCAGTTTTGGTCAGCTGAATTCTTATCGGGCGGGCTCAAAGAAGGTGCCAAATTTTGATAGGGAATACAAGATTCTTAGACCGGACAACTCTATTCAGACTCCGGATTCTACCAAGTTTGATTGGTGGCATGAATCCGGGTATGAATTTGCCCGCAAGCATTCTGGTTTTTTGCTTTTGGCAATTTCCGACGGGGCGATTTCATTTCGATTGATTGCCGCTACCCTCGCCCCAGCCGTTGATAAATTGATCTGGCCACGTGGCAGGGATAGACCTATAGTCGCAAACCGAGGTCAGGATTCCTGCAAAAATAGGCGGTCCCATGTAGGGCAAGCCAAATCGCTGGAATTTCACCTTGTGTGGAGAGCTTTGACCCCCTATGAGAAACATCCTTGTTACTCGGCGTCCGTCGAAGGGAGATTCGGAGGTGGTTTGTCGCTTTAGGTGCTCGCTCGCAATTCTGCCGCTCCTGATTTGCTTAGTATCGATAGGATGTGTTCGTCGGCGACTCACCGTGCGATCAAGCACTCCGGGCGCAGATGTCTATGTGGACCGAAAGTTCATCGGCTCAACTCCTAGCGCTTCCACACCTTTCACCTACTATGGGACAAGGCATATCGAAGTTGTGGGGGATGGGTATCGAACCGAAAAGGTACTGCGGAATTTTCGACCTACTTGGTATCAAATTCCACCTTTGGACTTTGTTTTCGAAACGCTTTGGCCCTGGGAGATCCGCGACGAACGGATTATCGATATTGAGTTGGTGCCACAGCAATTTCTTCCCAGCGACCAGTTGCTTGCTCGGGGAAATGAGCTCCGCCTGCAGGCCTCCCAGAATATGGCAATCGCTCCGGTGACGCAATTTCCTGGACCTGCGGTCTTGCCCGTACTGCCAGACGTGCAAGGAAGTCAGCCCCAGTTGACCGCCCCTGCTTTGATGCAACCGACTGCTCCGACGGGCAGCGGTTTGAGCTTTCCCAATTTACTATCTCCCGGGAACCGAATTCCTGAAAGCGGTATCCTTCCTGGTGGTGGCTACCGTCCACCGGTAGGGAATGAGTCGTAATGCTCGTGGGTTGACTATTTCAAGCCAGCAGCTTTCGGCACGCCGAGTACGGCGCCACGAATATCTATAAACGATGAAGGTCCACCTCGAGCAGCTTTATCTGTGAACACGCGTACATCATGCACGATGGGTTCCAATCGCTGAGTTAGCAGTTCTACATTTTGCAGAGTATTGATCAAGCTGTAATAAAGCCGGTCATCGTCGAGCAGTTTGCCCACAGTTCCCTGGCTGTTATTAACTCGACCGGCCACTTGTCGTAGATCCAACAGCAACGCATCCAGGTCGTTCAAGGTCTTGAGCGCATCGCCCACAACTCTCTCTCCTTGACCGGCTAACGGAGCAGTAAACTCAGAGACATGCTGCATAGTCTCTGAGGCCGCCTGACCCGCACCGGTAAATGCGCTCAATGTGTCTTTGGCTTGAGCCATGACACTATTGGCTTCAACAATCAATTGCGGTAGGCTCTCCGAAACCGACTGCAAGGCCGTATCCAGATTTCGAACGGCTGTGCGCAACCTCTGATCACGAAAGACTTCTTCGATGGAGTCCAATGTTTGATTGAAGTTTGCGATAGTATCTTCTACTTGCTGGCTGATCTGTTGTAGCTGTCCATCTCCACCTCCAATTAATTGACGAATATCCTGCGTTAAGCCAGTTATTTCGGTACCAGCGGTCTCAATGGACCCCAGTGCAGATGCAAATTGTTCCTGCATGTTTAGTAGAGAATCGAGTGGATCTGCAGCCACGCGACCTCCGTCAACAAAATCACCATCTTTAATTGGCGTATTGACCAAGAGCATCTCGTTTTCGTCCAATCGACCATCGCGTGGAGAGCCCCCAGTGCCGTCAAATCTCTCCAGCAAGCTGGCGGAAGATGGCGGCACGAATTCGAGTACAGCGTCGCCAGTGATGAGCGATCCCACATCGATGCGAGGCAACTTTCCAGCTTTTACGGAAACAGTAGAATCGAGTTCGAGAGTAAGATCAACTCCATCCTCCGGAAGCAGCTTAATCGTTTTCACGCGGCCTATCTGGACCCCATTCAAGCGCACAGGAGTGTCAGTGGCCACTCCTGGAGCTGAATCAAAGCGAATCGTAACTTGGTAGCGGTCAGCCAGGAAGTTAGGTGCAGCACCGAAAAAGAGTATGAGCAGCACGCAGATCGCCAATGAGGCGACGACGAGCACTCCGACTCCAAATCGATAACCTTGTTCATCCATGGGAACTTACCAGTAAACGTTGAGGGTCAAATCGAAGAAAAACGGGCCGACACATCGGGAGTTTCATCAAATCCGCGAGGCTGGTTGCGTGTCAACTCCATCAGTCGTTCCCCGGCCTCTCCTTCTACAAATTGCCGCACACGCTTGTCGCTTGTAGCGTCCAAGCCTTCGGGTGCTCCGTCATAGATGATCTGACTTTCTCCCTTTTTCAGTCGGGCATACGGGTAAAGCATCACTACGCGATCAGCTACTTTTCTTGCAGTTCGCATATCGTGTGTGACAATCAGACTTGTCACTCGTTTTGACATCCGAGTTCTGAGCATGAGCTCGTTAATGACATCACTCATGATGGGATCCAGTCCAGTCGTGGGTTCGTCGTACAACATTAGTTCAGGTTGCAATACCAGTGCTCTGGCCAAGCCAACCCGCTTACGCATACCGCCCGACAACTGGGCCGGTCTCTTATTCGAAACGTTGGGAGGAAGCCCCACTTCTATCAGTCGTTCACTAACGATGCGATCAATTTGACGGTCTGATGCTAGCCGATGTTGCACCAATGGAAAGGCTACGTTCTGTCCAATCGTTAGACTGTCGAACAAAGCAGCGTTCTGAAACACAAAACCAAACTTGCATCTTAATTGTGTCAACTCATAATCCGAGAGCGTATGAATATTGCGACCGTCAAAGTGAACACTACCAGAGGTCGGTTTGATGAGCCCCACTATTGTTTTTAGTAACATGGTCTTGCCACAACCGCTTTCGCCGATAACAGCCACGGTTTGTCCACGTGGGATCTGCAAGTTGATCTGGTTTAGGATAACTTGCTTAGCAAATTCAAGTGTCATCGCACGCAACTCGACTAATGGCGAGGCATTGAGGCTCTGACTTACTTCTTGACTTGGATTGATTTCAGTCATGGATTTCCTAAGTATGTCTCCCAAGGAACAATGGGCCTGTAGGATTCTCAATCAAAATAGCTTTGCACCTTGCATCGGCCAAATAGCCGCGTAGATAGCGTCTAGCAAGATATTCAGAATCAGGTCGACTCCCAGGATCAGTACAAAACTGAACACAAATGCGGCAGTGGCCGCACGCCCGACCCCTTCTGCGCCAGCCTGGCAGTGGAATCCACGGTAGCAGCTGACTATGGCAATAGTTCCGCCAAAAAATATGCTCTTAAAAATACCAGTGAAGAAATCCCATCCACCCACAAACTGACGGCTGTTGTTTAAGTACTGATAGTGGTCAATATCCAGCATCACAACGCTGTAAAAGTATCCTCCCACAATTCCCATGAAATCCGCCATCACAGTCAATGCAGGAATTAAGAGAATACAGGCCAAGAATCTGGGCACAACCAAGTAGTGTATGGGGTTTGCACCCATGCTAATCAAGGCATCAATTTGTTCGGTAACACGCATGGTCCCCAAGACTGCCGCCATGGCACTGCCCACTCGCCCTGCTAGCATCGTGGCCGCCAATACCGGTCCCAACTCCCGAACTAGCGACATGTTAATCACGGCACCTAATCGGCTTTCGAGCCCCAAATTGCGAAACTGGACGATACTTTGAACCGCCAAGACCATCCCGATAAAAGTACCGGTGAGCGCAACAACCGGCAGACTTAGTACTCCTACATGATAAAGATTGGGCAGCATTGTGCCTCGACTAGGGCGAGCCGCAAACATCCAGCGAAAAAGCTGCCCCGCAAAAATTGCCATGTCTCCAAGGGAAACTAGTGCATCGACAACCATTTCCCCCCAGTCGCTGACCCAGCGGTGCAGCGCTTCCGTCGTCCCTCCATTTAGGGAAAACTCCTCAGGGCTCGATGAAGGAATCGTGGACACCTACAATCTCCTCGGTCTCGTGCTGTTCGCGTACGCCCATGGCGCATTATCAGACAGACGAACTACACTGTAAAACTTTATCGGCTGCGCAAAGTCTGCCAGTTAAGAGGAATTTAGTCGCAAGGCCACAACTGACCGATGAATGCCAGTATTCGATTTGACATCATTACCTTGTTTCCGCAGATATTTCGCGACTATCTGGGGGAGAGCTTGCTATCAAAGGCTATTGCAGCGGGGATCATCGAAGTCAACACGTTTGACCTTCGCCATTGGTCTCGCGACAAACATCATAAGGTTGACGCACGTCCCTTTGGGGGCGGACCAGGCATGCTGATCCAGGTCGAACCAGTAGTTGAATGTGTCGAAGAAGTACAAAGCAAGGGGGAAACTCCTGGCCAGTTGATTCTATTAAGCCCCCAAGGCGAACGTCTTAGGCAGCCGCTGGTCGCCGAACTGGCTCAATGCCCCAGGTTGATCCTGTTATGTGGGCGTTACGAGGGATTTGACCATCGAGTAATCGAGCTACTCAAGCCTCGCGAAGTCAGTTTGGGTGACTTCATTCTCAATGGCGGCGAAGTTGCTGCCATGGCGATTATCGAATCTACCATCCGATTGATCCCTGGTGTCTTGGGGGACGAACGGAGTAGTGCTGAAGATTCCTTTTCGGATGCTGAATTGCTAGAATTCCCACAATACACACGTCCTCGTGAGTACCGAGGGATAAGCGTGCCGAACGTCTTACTCAGTGGTAACCATCAACAGATCGCGGCTTGGAGGGCGGAGCAACGACTTACTCAAACACAGCAAAAGCGTTCCGACCTGTTATAGACTTTGACACGGCTCGGGAAGCGGCGAGCAATTTTGTGGAGATGTGGGGACTAAGTCGATGATTGACCTTGCGGTCAACCCAGCTGACTTGCAACACTCGGCACGCGCTGCAGGAGGCAGCCGACAATCTGAGGCCTGTGCGAGTCGCATGACTTGGCACTTGCGATATAGACCAAAAACACATTCATAGTTGAAATGACCGTAAGGGTCATGCCTTGGGAGGGAATCCATGGCCTCGCAACTACTGCAATCCGCTTTAAACCTTTCTGGCCAGGGTTGGCTCTCTGCAGGTTCTAGGCAGGTCAGACGCCGACTGAACTTCAGCGTTCTGGCCGCAAAAATCGGACTGGCTAGTTTAGCATTGGTCAGTTTGGCAATTGCTAGCAGTCCTGCAACGGTTCGCGCTGATGGTCCACAGTGTACGGTTGTCCATTTCACTTCCGCTGGTTGTGAGCCATGTCAACAACTAATACCAGCCATCAATCAGTTGCGCAATTCTGGTGTTCAGGTTCAAACAGTGGACGCCTATCAGGATCGCCAGTTGGCAGGACAGATGCAGGTTACGCATTTGCCAACTTTGGTGATGATCAGCGGTCAAGTCGAAGTAGACCGTATTGTTGGAGTTGCTTCTTACGCACAAATTGCACAACGTGTAGCTCGTGTCCAGGCCCGCAACGGTCAATCTGCAAATGGAAGCAGCGGGTCTGTTATTAGGGAGCCCGAAGCAGCCAGTAGCGGACCGATCATCCGCGGGCAATCGGCAGGTCTGGGGGCTTTTCCTCTGCTAAGCTCCAGTGTGTCACGGGTGAGTCAGGTTAGTCAGCAACTATCTTCGGGCCTAAACAACTTAAGTCAGCAGTCAAGCCAACTTCAGACTCCTGGCACGCCTCGGCAATCGGGCACGACGCTTTCACCACTTACTCCACAACAGGCCTTCGAGCGTGCAGCCAAAGCAACCGTCAGGATTCAGGTCGACGAAAAAGCAACTACGGCCTACGGAACAGGCACCATCATCGATATGCGAGGAGATGAAGCCCTCATTCTGACTTGCGGTCACCTATTCAGAGACATGCAACCCAATTCGCAGCTGACCGTCGATCTTTTCGCTGGCACACCTCAAGAGACAAAAGTCATCGCTGATTTGCTTGATTTTACGACCGAAGGCGCGGACGTGGGGCTGATGACGATCCGTATGCCAGTTCGAGTGGAACCTGTAATAATCTTACCTAAGGGAGAAATACTTCAAATCGGACAATCGGTTTTCAGCTACGGTTGCGATCATGGCGCTGTCCCATCTCGTCGCGAAACCATCGTATCGAATATCAATCGTTATCTGGGCGCACCCAATATCGAAATTCAGGACTCTCCCGTCCAAGGGCGAAGTGGCGGTGGACTATTTGATATGCGTGGCCGTTTGATCGGTGTTTGTAATGCGTCCACGGTTGGAGAGGTCGAAGGTATTTACGCCGCTGCAGAGGTTATCTACTCGCAGTTGGAGCGATTTCGCTTGGAGCACCTTTTTGTTCAAGGCGCTTCCCAACCTGATAATGATCCACAGCTGACATTGGCCGACAATGGCCAGATCCAGTGGCCCGATGAGTCCGCCACCGCATCTAGCGCGGTAACAGGCGCTGCGATTCCAACACAAAACAACGCTCGGACACAACCCGTGAACGCCTCGCTGACCTGCATACTGCATGATGCCGATGGCAACCAACGACTCGTACAAATCGATACACCGAGCGAACAATTGCTCAAGACGATTGAGCAATACGCAAACTAGCGAGAGAGAGTCCCACGAACGTGTGAGCCATTAACTTTCGAAGACAGCGTTGCTAAAGAGAAGGAACAGGAGTTACTTCCTCAGAGGAGTATTGGCAACTTGTTTTGCGATCCAAGCTGCAGCACCCAGCGCGGCGGCGTCATCGCCGAGTTGAGCACACTTGATTTCGAATTCACGTCGATAGCAATCGAACACGTGTCTCTTTGCCGTCTTCGAAACTTCTTTAAGAAACAGCTCGGGCATTGCTTCCACTAGGCCCCCGCCCAATATGACTGTGTCGGGGCAAATGAGGAGTACGATATTCGCCACGGCGAATCCAATAACTTCGCAAGCTTCTTCAACAACACGTTGTACTTGTTTGTCACCGCTGCGAATTGCCTCTGCAATCACTTTAGAGCGAACCTCGGACAGGTCCGTACCTGCTGCCTTCAACAGATTGGGAGCCTCTCCACGGAATGCCAATTTGACCAGTTCACCGGCAATTGAAAGGCGGCTTGCCTCGGTCTCCAGTGTTCCGGTCATTCCTGTCGCTCCCTGGCGAGGGGAACTAACAAGTTTGATGTGGCCAATCTCCATGCAGCTGAGTACTTTACCTCGGAGAATCTGCCCGTCGTACACGCAACCTCCGCCGATACCCGTTCCTGGGAAAATCCCTACACAGGTTCTCGAGCCCTTGGCGGCGCCTGCAATGTATTCCCCATAAACGCCAGCATCGACATCGTTAAGGACCGAGACGGGGCAACCAAATCGTTTCTCCAAAAACTCGCCTACATGGACGTTTTCCCAGCCCAAATTTACAGCTACCCGTACGACGCCTTTCTCCCATTCCACGGGACCAGGACACCCGATCCCAATTCCGGTCAAAGAAGATGCGGGGACGTTGGCGTCTTCCAACACACGTTCGACGTTTACCGCAATTCGATCTAAGCTTGCGTGAACCCCCAATTCATTTCTGGTTTTTTTTCGCCGACGGTGAATGGGCGCCAGCTGGTCATTGAAGAGCGTGCATTGCATTTTGGTTCCACCCAGATCGAAACCAATGAAGTAGCGGGCAGAATTTGTCGTTTGAGCGGTATCGGCAGCTGTTTCAGTCACGAATTTCTCCGACCTAGATTAGCGAGGGATTTGGGTAATGACTAAAAATGAGGGTTGAACATGGCTTTACAGCCTTTTACCGAAAGCGTTCAAAAGCAAGCTAAAAAACATTAGGAAAACGCTCTTGGCAACTACCCATTTTTTTGGACTGCCGCTGGTTGATGCGGTTCAAAGACGGTACGTCGCATTTGTTCGGCCCGTTTAATTGATGCCACTGCAGCTTCATAAAGTGCATTTTGGACGCGCATGGGTTTTTCATTCTCGCTGCGACGGACATATTGCCCTGAGGATTGAAGTTCCCAGGCATTTTGATTATCCGAAAAATACGAGTCGAGAATCGAGATCAATCGTTTCTTGCATTTGGGATCATCGACGGGAACGAGTAATTCGACGCGGCGATCCAAGTTGCGTGGCATCCAATCAGCGCTGCTAATGAACGTCAGGTCGTCTCCGCCATGGTAGAAGTAGATAATGCGCGCATGTTCCAGAACACGATCTACGATACTGATTACCGATATGTTTTCACTAAGTCCTGGGACATTAGGTCGCAAACAACATATCCCGCGTACGTTCAATCGGACGGTTACTCCAGCTTGCGAAGCGGCGTACAAGGCTTGGATTAGCTGAGGATCGACTAGCGAATTGAGCTTGGCCACAATCAAAGCTCGCTGGCCTTGTTTCTTGCGTTCTATCTCGCCTTCAATTAGGCTTAATAGCTTCTTTCGAAGACCGATCGGCGCGGCTTCCAATGTGCGGTAGGGCTGCGGTTGGCTATAGCCTGTAATCGCGTTGAAAAACGCGCTAGCATCAGTCCCCAGTTGATCGTTGCATGTCAAGAGACTGATATCGCCGTACAAACGGGCGGTTGACTCGTTGTAATTCCCAGTTCCGACATGCATGTACCTAACGATACCCCGAGGTTCGCGGCGCACGATAATGCAAATCTTGGCGTGTGTTTTGAGGTTTTTCACACCGTAAATGACTTGAACTTGAGCTTCTTCCAATTCCTGTGCCCATTCAATATTTCGCGCTTCGTCAAATCTCGCTTTCAACTCGACGATGGCAGTCACATATTTACCCCGTTCCGCTGCTCTACGAAGTGCGCCAACAATCTGCGAATTTCGGCTGGTACGATACAGAGTCTGCTTGATCGCCAGCACATCCGGATCGTCGGCTGCTTCCTCAAGCAGTCGTACAACGGGCTCAAAACTGTCGTAGGGATGGCACAGAAGCACGTCCGTTTCAGCAATCGTAGTGAATATGCTTTGCGTAGGGTCGATTTGTGGACTTCGTTGTGGAGTCCATGGTGTATCACGTAAATGCTCAAATCCCTCAAGACTCTGCAGTTGCATAAATACGCTTAGCGCTAACGGAGAGGGGCAAAGCGTTGTTTCTCGGTCACCAATATGCAATCCGCGTTGCAAGAAATGGACCATCTCTGGAGGAGCTTGCTGGTCTATTTCCAGTCGCACGCAACCCGCTGTCTTTCTTTGCTGAAGCAGTTCCTTCATGCCGTGTAACAAATCTGCAGCAGAATCTTCTTGGATGCTGACATCAGCATTTAAGGAAATTCGAAACGCTGCCGTAGCTAGTATCTTATCAGCACCAAAAAAAGAAGAAGCGAAACAACTCACCACATCTTCCAGCAACGCAAAGGCGACACCATTGTCAGCGGGTAGGGTGACAACCCGAGGTAATACACGGCCCAATGGAATAAATACAAATCGATGAGGCGGGTCGTCGGCCATCGACACCAACTGCACACAGACATACATTGCCTGGTTGGCCAACAATGGCAAATCGTCATCTGAATTGACCGCCATGGGTGACAGTACAGGAAACACTTCTTCGTCAAACATGCGCTGAGCCGACTCTCGATGCTTGGAACTCGCTTGTGCTAGCTGAACTCGCACAATGCCCTGGGTCGCTAAGGCCGGTTCCAACTCGCTCAAATAACACCGATATTGCTCGGCAATCATATGAGTAGTTCGTTTTTCAATGGCCGACAGTTGCTCCGAAACCGTCATACCCGCCGTATCGGTCGAAGCGGCTCGTGCAGCCTGTTGGAGCTGTAGCCCCCCCACGCGAACCATAAAGAATTCGTCCAAATTGCTACTGCTAATTGCCAAGAACTTTAGCCGTTCCAGCAAGGGGACACGCGGGTCCACAGCTTGGCAGAGAACTCGCTGATTGAACTCAAGCCAACTGTTCTCTCGGTTAAAAAAATGCTGCGGGTTAGGGTGCATCGCAATACTAAAGCAGTGGCTCAGGGATGATTGGAATTGGAGAGGAGAATGGGCCGTGAGGATCAGTTCCAACCTACCAATTGTAGGCCAAGTCGGTACTTCCTGGGATACTACGCAAAACGGATTCAGAGAGCACCCACATGAACGGCTCGCAGGACTCCACCCAAGCGACAGCAGAGCAGAATTGAATGCAGCAACTATTGTCAGCATTTTCTTTCCACGGGCGTTGCGCGGCGCGTAGAATAGTTCCTAACTTGAGTGTGCATTGCAATTGCATTGCCCTGTTTCGATGGTCACCGTTGTCAACTTGTTTCTGTGACTCGACATCTCATCACTGCGTAAGGAACGCAACCATGCCGTTACCTCTCCGATCCCTTTTGGGTGGTATTGTATTGACTTGCTTTACGATGACCGTATTTGCCGACCATGGTGGAGGTGGCGGAAGAGCTGGACGCTGCCAAAGTTCTGGTAATTACAGTACTCAGGGGCAAGGAAACTACACGATGGCCGATCCGGGCTCCACAAGCTACGGAAATGTTAACCCGAACTATAGTAACGCCCTTGCATCCTACCAAATGCAACAAATGTACAATCAGCAAATGTTGGCCATGCGACAGCAATACATGCAGCTGGCGCTCGCCAACCAGCAATTGCAGATGCAACTCATGCAATCTCAAAACCAACTGGCCCAATTAGCCCAACGCAATGCTGCTGCCGATCCGCCACGTGTCACAGCACCAGGGGAGCGTAAAACTTTGCCTGCTCAGCGCCTGGTGACCAAGCGGGATTTGCCGGGTGCCGCGGTAGATAAAGTGGTGGAACAACCGAAGGCCAATGAAACGACCGTTGGCAAGCGAGTGCCATTGCAAAACAGCAAAATCATGGTCATGCAGTGATTTTCAATCTGCAATGAACAGTTCCAGCCAGTCTGCGCAGGCCCGTGAGCTGCTTTTCGGTTCTTGGAAAGTAGCCAGGGAAAATTCGCAAAAGTGTCCATTGCAATTGTCTAGTCCAATTTGGATTCGTAAGTAATTAAAACCTAGTTTGCTAGCGTTTTAATTGCCACATTAGACAGGACCTGTCGTAATGCAAATCGTTTGTAGAATCGCGGAATAAAACGACGATGGTCAAGTCATCGCGATCGCAAAGTCTAAATACCGTCTACGGAGAGCATCTTCTCGTTATGGACACGGAATGCGACGCCCATCATCGCTCTTGACTTCTCTGGCTCCAGAGCTCTATAAGAACAGTGTCCAATATTCCGTAGGGGAGAGGAATTTCCATGCAAATTCATAGTTTGCAAGCAACTCAAGCATCACAGGCCCTAGGAGGCACGGCGCGTGCGCAGCGTCCACCTTCGGTCGAATCAACAACAGCATTGCGGGCTCCAGCAAACGATCAGGTGGAATTTTCTGCCGAAGCAGAAGCTCTCATGCAATTTCAGGCAGTTGATGGTACGGCCAATGATTTTCGGGCTGACAAAGTCAATTCTATCCGCCAAGCAATCGCAGACGGTACCTACGAAACTCCTGAAAAGCTAGATCTGGCCCTGGATCGCTTGTTAGACTCGTTTGCCTGACGCAAGCGAGAGTTCAAAAACCCAGAGCGGTATCGTTACGCGGTACCGCCTGCATCGGGTGTAGCAAGACCTTTTGCCAGTCACGAGTTCCAATTCACTTGATGAATCGCGGTTTGTGACCACCTGCGCCCTTTGGGAAGGGCCTCGCATCAATATCTCGCTCCCCTGCGGTCGCTCGATGTCTCCCAAACTTCCTCGCATTGTTTGGAAAGGGCGTGTAAGTTCCTTGCCGAGTCAATGCTATTTCTCAAATTGTGCACCCCCAATCATTTGGGGCAGTAATTTGACCATTATCATTCAACAAGATATCATGCGTTCAGGTCGCAGGGGGGAACATGCAACACACACCGCTGGCTAGTACTGCAGATTGATAAGTGGCTGAAAACACGAGTACCGAGTACGAACCTGCTGCGCTTGAATCGATTCCGGTTTCACAGACGCCGCTGGAACGATTTGAAGAATATTTGCTAAGCCGCGGCTTGCGCAAAACCGAACAGCGACGTTACCTCGTAGAACAGGTATTTAGTCGGCATGAACATTTTGATGCGGATCAGTTGCTCGACCAACTTCCTCGCAAAGGTGCTCCAAACTACGTCAGTCGACCGACCGTATATCGAACGTTGAAGGAGTTTGTGGACGCCGGCCTGCTGCGACGATTTGAACTAAACGGTCGGAGCGTGTATGAACACGATTACGGCTATCCTGAGCACGATCATTTCTACTGCGTTAAATGCAATACGTTGACCGAGTTTCAGTCGGAACAATTGGTATTATTGCGTGATTCGATTGCTCGCCAATACCGTTTCCGAGTCCGCAGTCATCGTCTGATTATCCAAGGCATTTGCGATGAATGCAGTCGTCGGAATAACCAGCGGCGTCAACAAGATCGCGTTTGAACGTGGTAGCTAGAGCAACTTTGGTTTGTTACAGCGATTTCTCGGTGTCCTCCTTACTCTACTGGCTCCGTGTTTCCAATTCTTCTGAATGGAACTGGCATGCGAGTGTGTATGCATGCCATCAGTTTGCATAGTTTTCATGCGGCATTTGATGACTGGGCCTCTCACATCAAACACACACAAAGAATTACAGATCAGGGGCCGCAATCCTTAAGTGCTGCTAATGCTGCATCGTAATTAGGTTCGTGAGTAACCTCGGGAACGATTTCGGCATAAGTAACGATCCCCTTGGGATCCAAGACATAAACTGCTCGTGCCAGCAGTTTCAGTTCGTCAATCAGAACCCCCCAGGCTTCGCCGAAGGAACCGTTTTGATAGTCACTACCAACCCGCATGTTCTTGACTTCTTCCGCACCGCAAAATCTATTTTGAGCGAACGGTAGATCTCTACTGACCGTAACCCCAGTGATACTGCCCCCTAAGGCGGCGAGTTCTGAGTTAAAGCGTTTGGTTTGTATCTGGCAAACCCCCGTGTCTAAACTGGGGACGATCGAGATGATTGTCGGCTTTCCCAGCAAGTCGCTCTTTGTCAACGACTTTAGTCCCCCGTCGAAATAGTGCAGAACAAAATCGGGAGCGGATGATCCTACCCCCAACTTACTGCCAACGAGGCTCATAGGCGTACCCTTGAATGTAATTTCACCTGTCCGAGGCATATGCTTATTCCTTAGAAATCCAACAGCTGTCGAATGAAACCGTTCACTTAAGAGGTCTTCTGACCACGACAGAAGGATACCAGTTTGACGAGGGCCGCCAAGTCGCCATCGCCATACTCTGACGCTTGCTCGATCTCAAATAGTGGAGGAATCACCAAGAACAGGTTTGGTGTTGATCGCAGCGCGAAATAATGCGCGGTCTGGGGCGTGGGACGTGAGGCGAGATTTCGGAAGGGGGGAGGTGTGGCCAGGCAGAATTTCTTAGGAGCGACGGGTAGACGCCAGCCAATCCACTTCCAGCTCATTGACGATTTTCTCAATTCCAGACAGTTTCTTCAGAACCTCCTGGGCCATCTGCTTTTGAAAAAAGCTCCCAACCCGCCCGTGCAGGACAATGACGCCACTTTCGGCCTGACAAAAGACCTGGTGTCCAGCCAAATGCGGACTGCCCTTGATCGCATTGTCAACGCGGTGAAGCAGGTCATTGGCTGGGTCGTTAGCTTCAAAACTGGGGAGTGAATTGATTACTGTCACGAAGCGCCTCAATTGAAGGGGGGTGGGAAGCGGAAGAGCATAATGCGACATCTCGCAGGATCGGACGCTCTGGCAGTTAATCTTAGGTTCACCTTAACAAATGGGCTCAATTACAAGGAAAACAATCTATAAAAAACTATTTTGCGGGCCATAGGCGTAGTGTTTAAAGATTGGTTTCTACCAATTGCAGCAGTCACTTAGTCCACGGCGGTGATTGGGGCATGGTGATCCGCGATCTGGGCAAGGTTTCTCAGACGCGCTTCGAGGCTGGGGTGTAGCCAGGAACTACTGGCTGCGGACGGAGATTCTGACATTAGCTTTTTTAGAGCCGAAGCTAGAGCGGCAGGGGCGAGCGGCGAATGGAACTGGGTCCATTCACAGTTGCGGCGTGCCAAGTTGCAAGCAAATTCATCCGCGTCCAATTCGCACTTTCGAGCCATCCATCCAATTCCGATCAGCATGACCAATGAGGCAACAATAACAACGACAGTTCGGATTGTGACGATAAGACTCTCGGCATCGGGAAGGACAGAGTGTAATACCGAAGAAACCGCTACGGCTGCTACTAGGGACCACATGACAGGAAGTAGACGCCAAACAAAGTGCCATCGGACAACGTGTGCGTATTCATGCAGCACGACCATTTCCAACTCACGACAATTTAGACGGTCGAGCAGCCCATCACCAATCCAAAGTTGACGACACTTGGGTATCCATCCTACTACCGCAGCTCCTGCCCAACGTTGGTTGCTGTGTACGAGCATAATTTTCAAATGCGGTAGCTCGGCCTTGGATTGAAGTTGGTGAATTCTGGCAAGTAGCTCCGAATGCTTGGTGTCGCAGGCCGTCAGCGGTCGTGCTCCCATCCAATATCCCAACCAAACTGGTAGCCAGGCAACGATGCAAACCAGACTAATGGCACTCGCCAGAGCTGTCCGTTGCTCATCTCCCAAACCCAGTTCAAACCATAGCAGGAGATCGGAACAGGCCCCAATCATGAGGATTGGGGCCGTGCACGAAAGTAAACTAGATAACGATCCAAGTCGAAGTCGTAGTAGCCAGTGGTTCCAATAGGCCCAATCGCCCAATTTGCTGCCGGTAGCAAGGTCTTCGCTCCGCCTCGCTTTATTAGGGTCCAACTCCCAGTTATCAAAACTCGTTCGGCAAGATAAATGCAGATGATCGAATTGCGCTGCTACGAGTTCTATCAAAGAAAGAGCAAGCACGCTTGGCAGAAACCAAAGCGCCAAAGATACACCTTGAAGTCCCGATTCGAGTTCCCAAACATGTAGGGAGGATCCCCAAGGCGTGGCAATCAAACAAACTGGTAGCAGGCAAAGCCAAGTTGTCTCAAGATGAGGCCGCAGTGAAAGGAATCGCTCGTAGGCCTGTCCAATGGATGTCGTAGCGCAGGCACCCGCATTTGTCGGTGTATTTCTAAGCAACCAGCCAGCTCCGAATTTCACTAGTAGGCCAAAACCCAAACAGAAGCCAAGCATGCTGATGCTGGCACTAATGCCTGTAGTAGCCTCAGCAGTTACAAGCTCCCGACACACGAGAGTGACCAAAATCACCAAAAACAATCGCAGCGAAACCATGGCCACCAGCTGGAATAAAAACAAAATGAGAGATGTTCCAGCTACTCACACTAATTTGAGCTCGGTGCATTAGGAGTGCGTCAAAATTGGGACGGAGAGAATTGTCCCCAGGCCATGGCTTGATGAAAGTTCTGTAGCGATTGCGCAGCTGCGGTGCAGGGACATATATCGTCTCGCGCTGAAGATCGTCCATTAACTTCGAAAATCCGAGGGCCGACCCACGAGCCCCCGCTGCCAGGTGCATATGCCACTCTATAAGAGTTGCAAACGTTTTTTTTTGTCAGCCATAATCACCCCTAATTAGGTAATTGGAAAGCAAGCTCATAAGGGTTAACCATGGGGTCACGATGGTTGTTTGCGGTATTCCTTTTTCTATTGGTCTTCTTAGTTGTGGGGCTAAATTGGTGCTGGAAATACGAGACGGTCACCAGTACCAACGGCCAGCCCATCGATAATCGACTTAGTTGATTCTAGTACCGTTGCCGTTGACGGCTCTTCCGCTTCCCCAATCTATGAGTTCCCGAGCATTTATCGCGGGGGGGTTCCGTTTAGGTATTATCGCGCATTGGTATTTGTCGACGCGCCAACAATTGCATACTTCAGTTGGCTCGCTCTGGTTGGAGATGTTTGCATTGCAAGCGTAATTGGTTTGGCGGCCAGCATATACCTTTGGCGAACGCGTTTTAGCCTACCAGCTGCGGTCCAAATACGCGGAGTGCGGCTGTCGGACATTTTTGTATTGACAGCCCTTATGGCAACGGGGCTTGCTTACTGGCAATATCTCCGATCTGAAGTAGCGACTTCCACCCGCCTTAGTCAGAGAGTAGCGATTCAGCAAGGAATCGTTCAACGTGCGGTACGGTTTCCCAAACCAATTGCCGCTTACGTACCGAGTTTTTTACATCCGTTTTTCATGCATTGCGTGTCGATCGAAGTCAACAATCCCGACGACGCCATGCTTTCTGAGATCATGCAACAGCCGTTTGTTGAGGAACTGATACTAAACGGTGGGCTATATGATCTGCCCAAGCTGCCCTGGCTCAACAGCTTACATATTCGCCGCCCAATCCACACCGAGACATTTCTTGAGCTCTGCAAATGCCGTGGACTACAACAGTTGGCTCTTTACAATTCCGAGCTTGACTCACTGAGTCCGGTCGACAATCTCAAGTGCCTCAGGCTGTAGCCAGCATCTCGCAACAACAACTCTTTACAGGCCGCTCTACCGACTATTGGGGCTTACTCACTAATACCACGAAGCTCACCAAAGCACGAAGACCAAGCCTCCAGGTCGTCGGCCAACAGTTATAATGAAACGTTTGCTCCGGCGCTAGACTTCTGGAGAAAGGGACTGGGATGCTGTTCTGGACGAGCCTGAAAAAGAAAGCAGTCACGGCCACTTGGTACTGGCTTCGAACGATCACAAGCAGCCTTGCAACTAAAGTTGGTTTTTTGATTGGCTTGCCATTCACCGTTTGCTCTGGCGAAGATCTTGTTTTTCGCCGCCATATAATCAACGCCGACACTGACTACAGTGCCGCCGCCGTGATCGACGTCGATCACGACGGCAGGTTAGATATCGTATGCGGTGGTGATTGGTATCAGGCCCCTACCTGGCAAAAACACTTTGTAGCCAACATCCCACGTATTAATGGACGTCCTGATGGTTTTTCGCATTTGGAGTTCGATGTTAACCGTGACGGTTGGACGGATGTTATTACCGTCAATTATCGCAGCCGAAGTCTGAAGTGGATGGAGCATCCCGGAGCAGGGCAGGGGCCCTGGATTGTGCACACAGCGGTTGAACCGGGGCCGATGGAAACTGGTCGATTGGTGGATATCGACGGTGATGGGCGATTAGATCTCTTGCCTAATGGTGCCAACTTTGCTGCCTGGTGGGAATTCCGCTGGAATTCTAATCTCCCTAAGAGTGAACCCGCTTGGATTCGCCACGACTTACCGCCAGAAGCTGGCGGACATGGTCTAGGTTTTGGCGACATTGACGGTGATGGTCGTGGGGACATCGTAGGGCAACACGGATGGCTCTCGGCACCGCAGGATGCCAGGAATGGAGAATGGACCTGGCATCCTGATTTTGAACTCGAACGCGGCAGTATCCCTATGCTAGTCGTTGACCCGGATGAAGACGGAGATAACGACATCGTGTGGTGCAGTGCACACGGTTTTGGCGTCTACTGGTTGGAGCAGCGAATCGACGACAATGCAAATCGAGTTTGGCAACGGCACGCGATTGACACGAGTTGGTCTCAAGGACATTCACCACTGTGGGCCGACTTGGACGGGAACGGCCGCATGGAATTGATCACAGGCAAACGTTATATGGCCCATGGTGGCGCAGATCCAGGTGAATACGACCCAATTGAAAGCTATCGCTACGAATTCGATCCGAAGACTCGTACTTGGCGACGCTGGTTGCTTTCACCGGTCGGTGATCGAGTGGGTATGGGACTAGACCCTAAGATTGTGGACCTGGACGGTGATGGTGATCTTGATTTAGTCACCTCCGGCCGCAGTGGCTTATACTGGCTCGAGAATCTTGGCCAAGGAAATTCTTCTGCCCTCGAACCTCCACTGCCTGCCTACGCCGCAACAGAGGGTTTATTGCAACTCAAAATTGGACGACAAGAGAAACATATCGATGAACCAGAATCCTGGGGAATGCGCCGATGGCAGATTGTACGCAACCTACAGCAAAACTCGGGCGCAGAATTCGATTCGCATGATCGCAGCCCCTTGAATTTACAAGTCACCGAATCGGAGCTCTGGCAAGGGATTGAAATCCAGTCCATAGACCTCCAAGTTGACTTGACCCAGCAGTTAACCGCCAGATTGTATCGTCCGACCAACGCGGACAAAGGAACACGCTTTGGTCTGATTGGTTGCCAAGATAACTCACTCCCCTCATCGAACTCCTCCTCAGCAACCAGTGCATCTGTAGATGGTTTTGATGAGCTAGCCAAATATGCTGCACATGGCGGTCATACAGTTTTGATTCTAGATTTGAATGTCAAGAACTCCGACAAAACATTGATCAAAGATTTAGTCTGGAAAATCACACGCGGTATTGACGTATTGCAGGCTCTACCCGAAGTTCAAGCCGAACATTTGGGACTATTTGCAGATGAGGCATGTGCAGTTGCTGGATTGTTGGCAGTAGCCATGGATCAACGATTGATAACGAATTACATTGCAATTCCCCAGCCAACCGACACTCGCAGTCAGCTCGTGGACTTAGGATGTTCTTGGTCCGAACTGCTTTCGACAGTCGCACCCAGAAAGTTAAATGTGTGGCAGGCCGACGCACTCTTGTCAGTTGAAGATTCGAATGACATTTTTCGCCCCGTTCGCGAGATTTACGGACTTCGTAAAGCGACCGACGCCTTTCACATCGTGGAACAACGCACGGCGAGCCTCAAAGCCTGGATTGACTCACCGTAGCAGCCAGCAAAAAGCACAATTAATTGGAATTTGGGCACGACAATAGGCGACAGGCGAAGTCAAATGCTGCTCGCCACAAATTCGCTAGACTCGACGAGCTAGGACTCTGTTTGTGAGAGCTCCAGAAATGAATCTTCAAAATGGAATAGAGTTTGTGCGCTTCACTCGAATATATGCCTGCTATCTATGGGCAACGGGTTTATTGGCTGGCGGTTGGATTCTTAGTTCAAGCCACTGCATGGCCAATCAAGCAGCGAATGAACACCCCAACATATTGTTTATTCTTACCGACGATCAGCGATGGGATGTGATATCTACAGTCGATACTTCGCTCGCGAAAACGCCCCAACTGCAACGCATTTTTCAACGCGGGACTCGGTTTGAGAATGCTTTTGTGACGCTAGCCATTTGTTCGCCCAGTCGTGCTGCTTGCCTAACTGGACGATATGGAAGTTCCAATGGCGTTACTACCGTTGGTAAATCACTATTGAATTCCAATGAACAAACCTTTGCCCAAGCGTTGCGCGAGGTGGGGTATGCGACGGGCGTAACCGGCAAGTGGCATCTGGGCACAACTCCCGAAGCGTGTGGATTCGAATTTGCTTCCACATGCTGGTCCAACGGTACTTGGTATGACCGAGAATTTAAAATCGACGGCGAGTCAAAGGTTGTGCCAGGATTCGTGGACGACGTGATTGCAGATGAGTCCATTCGCTTCATTCGTAGGTCACATGCGGCCGCACGACCATTTGTACTTTGGATGAATACGCAAGCGCCACATATGGACGACCAATTGCGGTGGCCAGTGAGACAAGACTTGCTGGCTAGTTACCCGAAAGAAAAGATGCGGCTGCCGCAGACTTGGAACGATAGTCTTGATGGTAAACCCGACTATCTGCGTGAAAGTCGTAATCGCACGCAGGCTCTAGCCTATGGATACGACGATCCGGATAAAATTAGGCAACATGCCAGTGAGTATTATGCTGCGGTTGAGCAGATGGATTCGGCAGTAGGCCGAGTTCTTGATGAACTCGATCAATTGGAATTATCCAAAGACACTTGGATACTCTTTATGGGCGATAATGGCTGGTTCTTGGGCGAACACGGCATGACTAGCAAAGTGCTCGCATATGAGGAATCGATACGGGTACCCATGGCGATTGCTGGGCCTGGCCTCCCAGCTCAAGTCTCATCTGACCTAGTCTTAAACATCGATTTGACCTCCACGATCTACGAACTTGCAGGTTTGCCCAGACGCCTGCAGCATCACGGCAGAAGCTTGTTGCCGATCGTCCAGGGACAGACTCCAAGCGATTGGCGTGAGAGCTTTCTATACGAAGCCCCCAGTTCACAACTCGGCAGTAAACCATTGTGGGCCGTGCGGGATAATCAATGGAAATACATACAATCAGACCTGCAGGATGGCACTCGTTTTCGAGAGCTTTATCAATTAGATGTGGATCCAAATGAGAGCATGAATGTTGCCGAACTCCCAGGAAATTCGCGACGCTTGGAGCAAATGATGTCCAGCTTGCGCCAGCATCAAGAAGAATTGAGGCAAGTCAATTACGCGGGCAATGCATTGGAGCAAAACTCTGCACCCAACAGTCCTCGAACAGATTTGCAAATTAGCGGCATCTATCCGCACCTGACCACCTATGGAGTTTATAGCCAAGGAGGTGCGCACGATAAGCCTGGGCATAATGAGTGCGGCATCGGAGCCCTTGTGCCTTGGGCAGGTAAATTATGGATGGTGAATTACGCGCCTCATATGCCCAAAGGCAGTGAACATAAACTGTATTCCATTTCCCCAGACTTACATTCGCCACTTACTATTCATCCGGAAAGCGTCGGTGGAACTCCCGCTGGGCGCATGATTCACGGGGAAAGCAACCAGCTTTTGATTGGTCACTATGCGATCGATGCTCAGGGAACGGTGCGCGCCATAACACCTTCTGAGATGCCGATTCGTATCACTGCCATAGCCAGACACCTCAGCGACCCTTCCAATTACGTCTACTACGTTGATATGGAGGGGTCGATTTGGGAGGCAAACGTACATACGCTTGCCGTCCGAGAACTTTTCAAAAAACCGGTACCAGGTTGGCACAGCAAGGGAGGCTACACATCACAAGGTCGACTCATCGTTTCCAATAATGGTGAATTGCATGTCGGCGATTACCAAGATCTTTTAGTCGGTGGAGTATCCCAAAACGAAGAGGAACGAGGAGTCCTAGCCGAATGGGACGGGCTAACGTGGAGGATTGTCGAACGCAGGCAATTTACAGAAGTCACTGGCCCTAATGGCATCTCTGGAGGTTCCGATGGCCAGGATCCCGTTTGGGCGGTAGGCTGGGATAAGAGAAGCTTGCGATTGAAATTACTTGAAAAAGGAACATGGCATACTTATCTACTTCCCAAGGCTGCCTATTGCAATGATGCGAGCCATGGTTGGTATACCGAATGGCCACGCATCCGTGAGATTACCGATGGCCGATGGATGATGGACATGCACGGTATGTTCTTTGATTTCCCTCCAACATTCTCCTCTGCAAACTCTTCCGGACTACGTCCAATTGGCAGCCATCTACGCTATGTGCCCGACTTTTGCGGTTGGAACGGACAATTGGTATTGGCTACTGATGAAACCAGCATTCAAGGTAATCCTTTGGCGGGGCAACCGCAAAGCAATCTATGGTTTGGATCGTATGATGATTTAGGAAACTGGGGACCTGCCAGCGCCTACGGAGGTCCATGGCTTGAAGACCAAATACAAGCCAATATTCCATCGGATCCCTTCCTGGTCGCAGGCTTTGATCGCCGAGTATTGCATCTGGCTACGGGAAAAAGAACCCAACAAACAGAAACGTTGCTCCGCGCCAGCGATCAACAAGAAATTAGCGATATACCAGAAATGCTTGCTGTCTTACCGCGAGTGACAATCCCACGTGGCGACTGGCATCAGCCGTCGCCCGGTTACGACTTTGAGGTGAACCAACCTGTAACCGTGTACTTGGCCGTGGATGAACGTGGAGCCCCGCAGTTACCGCCCGAATGGCAGTTGACAGAGCATCGATTAACATGGGGGCGTGGGCTGCACGATCGCGTATATCGTCGAAGCTATGCTGCTGGGGCAATTAGCATTCCAGGCAACGATCGTCAGCATGCCGAAGACGCGTACGGGATGCCACATACTGCCTTTGTGTTGGGGCAATCGCCTGCTTCACTCGTAATTGCCCCGCAATCAGGATCGCGGGTGAATTATCCTGCCACAACGAATCAAAACACATCACTGGTAGGAGACTCGGTCGTCTTTACGCTGCAAGTGGACAAACTGGGCAATGGAGAATGGGAAGACTACCGATCCATCACAATTCCGCAATATGGTTATCAGTGCATTGTAATGGACGACAGCTTCGATGGCGTGTGGCTTCGCCTACGAGCAGATCACGACTGTATTGCCACCGCGTTTTTACATCAAACCTCAAATCGGTATCACGACGGCAACAACTTCGATAACCGAACCTTATTTCAAGGATTGGCCGACGTTCATGATCCAGCTGCCTATGGTGGATTAGTATATGCTGCACAGCACAATCGCAATTTGCGTTTGATATTCGATTCACAGCGGTACTACGAATTTACAAAGGATGAATTCAATTTTCAAAGTCAGCCCAGCGATGCCAGTTTGCTTGAAATACTTCAGGTGCAACCTGAATTCTCAGTGGATCAGGCATCCGTCGTGCTAGTGCATCATGGTCGAGTTTTGCGACTGCCCAAGGGACCGAGCCGATTTGACCAACCTTTTGCAGTCGGGTGGCCGAGAATGTCGCGCGAGGTAGAGTCGGAACGGCATTTGGCAAACATTCATGGTACGTTTTATGAAGTACCCCTAGTCACCAACGGAGCTCCTCCAGCGTGGAACTTGATGCGGCCAGTGGCTAGCCACAGCAAACAAATCACGGACTACTGTTCTTGGAATGGGTTGTTGGTCCTTGCTGGATTACGCTCGGACGCTCTGGCAGACGAACATGTATTTGTTGATCCTGCACAACGGGTCGGGTTATGGTTTGGAGGCATCGATGACTTATGGCGACTCGGCAAGCCGATGGGCATTGGCGGCCCCTGGTACGAGACCTCCGTGCAAGCTGAGGATGCTTCCGACCCCTATTTAATGACGGGCTACGATCAGAAGACACTCCGGATCTCTCATCGATCCCAGGAGATCATTCGATTTACTGTACAAGTGGATATCACCGGCAATGGCTTTTGGGTCGAATACTTGGACATCGAAGTCCCACCGAACCAGATTCACCAGCACGTATTTCCCAGCGGCTTTTCTGCCAATTGGCTGCGTGTTGTTTCCCATTCCTCAACTACTGCGACCGCACAGCTCGAATACAAGTAATGTGAACTATCAAACTTGACTTGGTAAGCAGATTGTAAACTAGCACGCTGCCGTCTGTCGGCGATAGTGCGAGAACTAACCGATCAATCCATTTCTAGGAACTTACCTTCCCAAGTTGGGAAGGTCGCGAGCAACGCGAGCGGGTAGGGTTCTTCTTCTTTCTGACCCCGGTAAGAAACTAGTATTTGCATTCCAACGAGCGTTGCTTCAACCAGCAGACACTCGATGCCAGCGCTACTTCTGCATGTCGTCAAATCGTCGATCTCGCCAACGCCCCACAAGCTCGTTTCACTCGCCACCTCCCCAGCGGCCCCAGCGGGGAGTTAAGTTTTGAAAAATGGCTAGGCGATTCAATTAGACTAGCTAAACGCAGCCGGAATTCGAATGCCAACTACTTGGTCATGCTCCAGTCATTGTG
Source organism: Planctomycetales bacterium (assembly GCA_020427005.1). Taxonomy (GTDB): domain Bacteria; phylum Planctomycetota; class Planctomycetia; order Pirellulales; family Pirellulaceae; genus Aureliella. Next base: position 12,570 of record JAGQOY010000001.1, on the reverse strand, counting down.
TGAAACGATGAGATTTCTCCCCTTCCTTTTCCCATTATCCTTTGCTGTTGACGCTTACGCTGACGAGGGTGATGGCAAAAGCCCTTGTTGGGTTCGCGACCTCCAACTATCTTGATGCGAATGGAGGCGACGAAGCCGATGCGGCAGACTACTTGCGCGCTGCGACGTAATTCTCAACGGAGGCTTTCTAAGAACATTCTAAAAAATAGTGTTCCTGATGGATACACAATCGCCAATCACCAAACTCTTTGAAAACGCGGCGCAGGGCGATCAAAATGCCTCGGCTGAGTTGTTGCCGCTGGTCTACAATCAGTTGCGAGCAATTGCGGCTCACCGGATGAACTTGGAACGCCCTGATCACACGCTGCAGCCAACTGCTCTGGTGCATGAAGCCTTTTTGAAACTCGTGGGTGATCGAAACAAACCCTGGGCGGGCGAAGCTCACTTCTATGCAGCTGCCGCGGAGGCGATGCGGCAGATTCTCTTGGATCACGCGCGCGGAAAATTGCGGGAAAAGCGGGGCGGAAAACGCCAACGCCAGCCCTTGGATCTCTTAGAAGTTGCCAATCTGGAAGATTCCGCAGAAATCTTGGCGCTCGATGAAGCGATTTGTCGCTTAGAGCAGCAGGAGCCTGAAATCGGACAGATTGTCCGACTCAGATTTTATGCCGGACTGAGCGTCGATCAGACGGCGGAAGCGATGAACTTGTCGCCTCGAACCGTCGATCGGCGTTGGCAGTTCGCTCGGGCTTGGTTGTTCCGTGAATTGACGGGAGACGGATCGAGATCGGGCGAGCATGGTCAATGAATGCTTAAGCGAGTGGCAAATGATGTCTTTCGTAGCGGACGAGGCCACGAGTCCTTGTTGTTAGCCGAAACAATGGACTCGTGGCCTCGTCCACTACCGCAACAACTAAGGTGCGAATTGAGGTGTACATGTCGGATGTTCGATTTAATAATGCCATGCGTACAAACGTCGTCTATTGGGTCGTCGCGATCGCCCTGCCGATTGCCATGAGAGCGGTACCGACCAGCACGGGAGAACCGCCACGCATCTTCGACTTGTTGATCCCGATCTTTCAGATCATGCTGGCATTCGGGGCGGCACACAACTTCTCTGCCGCTCTGCGCAATGCATCAATTCCCGACAAAAGCAACGATATGTAATGGCCAGCGTCTACGAAATCTTCGAGCAGGTGTGTGATCTCCCAACCGACAAGCGTGGGTCGGAGCTTGATCGGCTCTGCCGGGACAACACTGGCCTAAGAGACGAGGTTGATAGCCTGCTGAAAGCGCACGATGGTGCCGGTGACTTCCTTAAACAGCCAACTCTCGATCATCCAGACATCGCGGAAACGTTGAATGCGCCGTCCGGAATCGAACGGCCCGGGACGGTGATCGGTCCCTACAAACTGCTGGAACAGATCGGCGAAGGAGGTTTCGGCACGGTCTTCATGGCTCAGCAGGACGCTCCGATTCGTCGGCGCGTGGCACTCAAAATCCTTAAGCCGGGCATGGATACGAAACAGGTGATTGCCCGCTTTGAGTCCGAACGACAGGCACTTGCGCTAATGGACCATCCGAACATTGCTCGAGTAATCGATGCGGGCAGCACGACTTCGGGGCGTCCGTTTTTCGTGATGGAACTGGTTCGCGGTGAGGCGATCACGACATTCTGCAACCAACGCGACTTGTCGGTCAGCGAGCGGCTGTCGCTGTTTCAGGATGTTTGCTTCGCGGTCGCTCACGCCCATCAGAAAGGGATCATTCATCGCGATATCAAACCGAGCAACGTGCTAGTCACTGTCAGCGACGACAAGCCGCTGGTGAAAGTGATTGACTTCGGCATCGCGAAAGCCACGACCGGTCCGCTGACTGACAAGACCTTATTCACGGAGTTTCGGCAATTGCTCGGCACTCCGCTGTACATGAGTCCCGAGCAGGCCGAGCAGTCGGGCGTCGATGTCGATACGCGAACGGATGTCTATTCGCTGGGAGTGCTTTTGTACGAAATCCTCACCGGACGCACGCCGCTCGATCCTAAGCGGCTGTCGTCGGCGGCCTGGGCCGAAGTGCAGAAAATGATCCTTGAGGAGGAACCGTCGCGACCGTCTGTTCTCGTATCGTCACTGCGCCCAGACATTTTGCCCCGAGCCCGTCAACGTACCAGCGATGCATCGCATCTCAGCCAGTTGTTGCGCGGTGATCTCGACTGGATCATCCTTAAGGCGATCGAGAAAGATCGCTCGCGACGTTATCCCACGGTGAACGAATTGGCCGCTGACATCGATCGCTATCTCCTCGATCAGCCAGTAGAAGCCACGCCACCGAGCCGTATCTATCAGCTCCGCAAGTTTGTCCGCCGCCATCGTGGATTGTTTACCGCTGGCGTCGCAGTGCTGGTCACATTGCTGATCGGGTTAGCTGCTACAGGTTATACAGCCAAAGTGGCGCTCGATCAGAAAGCTCGTGCGGAAGCTCGCGAGCGACAGGCGGTGCGTGCGGCGACTGCGGCGGGTGCTTCCGTGTTACTTTCCGAAGCAGACGCGATGAATCTGGCCAATGGCTGGCGGCAAGAGATCGCCGAGATTCGAGGCGCGGGAAACGAGTCCGAAGCTTTGCTCAGCGAAACTCAGTTCACCGTCTGGATGGCTTCTTGGCTGGCTATGAATCACCAAGCGGATCAAGCGGAAGAATCGATTGGAAAGATATATGACCGGGCACGTCAAGAACTCGGTTACTCCAACCCGGCGTTCTTCGCGCTGTGCAATCTTCGTATTCAGATCAACGAAGCCAATCACCGCGATGCGAAGCTTTCTGCGGATTGCTACGCCGATCTACTCCAGGCGGTCGCAGCCAATTCCGGCGAGGACCAGACGGTGCCTCTGCTGCCTCAGTACGCCGAGATTCTGGTCCGCGCGGATCGAACGGATCAAGCCGTCGAACAATTGAATCGTTACATCACCAAGCAAAGTGAACGCCCTCTGCCGCTCTCTCAAATCGACATGAAACGGCTGCAGGCGGCGATCGATAGCTTGATGAGCAGCGGGCAGATCGAGATGAAACTTCTCCAGCAAGTGCGGGCGCTCTGCGAAACGGGTTCGGTCGCGTCAGCCGTGAGCGATCCTCAAGACGATCCGGAACTGGCTGCTGATTTGCAGACGCTACAAGGTTGCTGGCGAAACGATTTCTGGAAGAACGGCATGCTGGTCGAAAGGATGCGTTCCACGTTTGATGGAACAAACTGCCTGACGGAATGGCTGGACGACAAGGACCAAGTCATCCGCGGTCGCTCAGGCAGGTTCGAACTCTCACGCAGCGGCGGCGTAAAGGTGATCACGATCTACCTGGACAGTTCTTCGAATACTGGAGGCGCGTTCGTCTATCGCCTTGGTGAAAAAAAACTGCGGACGGTGTCTGGTCTTTTACTGAATCAACCAAGCATCCCAGACGTCGAATTGCGGGTCTTCAATCGCGTGGAGTGATGCAAAACGTGCAACGTTTCCAATTCATCATGAGCATACGGCTTTTCTTTCCGGTGGTGTGCATAATTGTGTTGCACGCAGTCGATGCTTGCGGGCAAGGTGATGCCTTAAAGGTAATTCAAGATGCGTTGGCCTTAAACAGCGAAGGGAAACCACTGGCCGCAATCAAGCTGATCGAATCGCAGTCGAATGACGAGGAACTCAATTCTCAAATCCTGGCAACGCTGTATTCGTTTGTCGGCGATGAACAGAAAGCCAGCGAGTTGCATTCGCGGACGTTTCGCAACAACTCGCTCTCGCCGCCGAGCAACACACGTTTCGTCCCCGCAATGGATGCCATCGTCGGACAGGCACTTGATCGTCGAATCGTCATTGTGAACGAATCACACGACGCGCCTCAGCATAGGCAATTCATCCTGCAACTGGCCACGAAGTTACGAGGCAATGGCTTTCAATACTATGCATTTGAAACGCTCTCGGAGGATTCTCAACTCTTAAAGGAACGTGGTTATCCGTTGAGGTCAACGGGCTTCTACTCGGTCGAGCCAATGTTTGGAGAACTGATACGTGGAGTATTGAAGCTTGGATATTCTCCCGTCGTATATGAAGACTTTTCCAACAATTCCACCGGCAACCAAATCACTGACATCAATAGCCGAGAAGAAGCACAGTGCGCCAATCTGGTCGAAAGGGTTCTGTCGAAAGATCCCAACACGAAACTGTTGGTGCATGTCGGACACGATCACGTCATGGAGACGCCTCGCAAGGTTCGTGGCAAAGAAATTCGTTGGCTGGCTGCCCGATTGAAGGACGCTTCCGGTACGGATCCTCTAACGATTGACCAGACGACACAGATTCAACATCGTGATGACGCGACTAATCAGTTCGATCAGCCGATGGTCTTGCTGGATGCAAATGAAAAGTCGTTTGTCGGTGGACACTTCAAGGGAACCGTGGATTTCCAGGTTTATCATCCGGCGGCCCGAATCGAATTCGGGCGACCGGCATGGAAGCTTCGAATTGATGATCTTGTTTCAGTGCCCCTGCCAACACAGATCACGGCCAATAGCGGTCGAGTGCTCATTCAAGCCTTTCACTCGGATGAATCTGAAGACGCGGTTCCCGCCGATCAGCTCGTCATGGTGGATGACGCATCTCGACCATCATTGATCCTGCGCCCCGGCTCCTACCGCGTGTTGGTCCAGGACGAACGAGGGCATGAAATCAGTCGCACAGAGCTGTCTGTCCCTAGTCGAACCAATCGCTGAATAAATCTTACTTATGCGTGGAAGTTTGCTCAACGATGTAGGTGTTTTACTAGTGGAAAGTGAATGCGAATGCCGTGAAATCTCCAGTCCCTAAAACTCGACAGGGCTTGATCCTGAGGCTAAAAAGAAACAGGTGTCAGGACTTGATAACTCATAGATGCGTCTGAGGTTTTGAGGAAAGGTATTCAGCCTGTGTCAGGATGCCGTCTTCTTGATCAACGGCAGCGACGGATGCTACTGAAGTGCAACTAACAGTATCTAGGAATCTGACTACCATTTGGCGCGGACCATCAAGGTACCTGATAGATTTTATGTCTCTCACAGAGGCGCAGAGACTCGGAGTTCAGGATT
>JAGQOY010000001.1:0-7366 GCA_020427005.1 Planctomycetales bacterium | reverse complement strand
ACGGGAAAACACTTGCCGTCGAGATTTGGCTCGTGCCGATCTGAATTCCCCAAATTTAGATTAGTCGACAGCGCCATTCGACGATCATTCTGATCTCAATTTCATCTATCAAGTTCCCCCACGCTTTTCTAAGAGCTAGTCGAGAGGTATCTATCCATCCGGATAGATGGTTGTTTGATGGAGTAGTCTGTGGATTAGTTGACCTGGTAGAGAATATTACAAACTAGCAAGCTACAGTCGGTTGATTGATTCTCGATTTTTCAATCCCTATCATGAGCCTTTATTAATGCTCTGATTTTGGTTAATAACGTTTTTTGGAGAATGTCCCATGACAAAGAGAATCACACGGGGCTTTACGCTGGTTGAATTGCTGGTAGTGATTGCGATTATCGGCATCCTGGTGGGATTGTTGTTGCCAGCGGTTCAGGCAGCTCGCGAGGCGGCGCGGCGGATGCAATGCTCAAACAACTTGAAGCAGATTGGTCTGGCAATGCACCTCTATTCAGATTCTTTTAAGACACTTCCCGTGGGAGCTTGGGGTTGTTGCTGGGGAACTTGGCAGACTCATGTGCTGCCTTTCGTGGAGCAACGAGCGCTGGGCCAGATGTATGTGTGGAGTGTGGAGGCACAGCGTTATGGTGGCTCGCAAAATCTACCTGTGACGCGCACGACGTTGTCCGTCTTCACTTGTCCTAGCGATACGCCATGGTCGGGAACGCGGAACAGTGGAATTACTTCACACAACTACGTTGCTAATTTTGGAAACACGGGTTATCTAGTCCCCAGCGAGGCAATCGCCACGAATGTCGCGCGCACCGTAAGAGACGACATGTTTGGCTTAAAGTACGGTGGAGCACCCTTTGAACGGACAGGCCACAATTGGTCATCCTTCCAAGGGCCGCGCTCAGCGCAAGCATTCAAGTTTGCATCGATCACGGACGGCACGACGAATACTCTGATGCTATCTGAGTCATTGCAGGGCCCTGAAAATACCTCCGTTCGCGATTTGAGAGGTTTTTCCTGGTTCGGCAATGGATGTACCTTCATGACGTACTTGACGCCCAATTCGAGCCAGCCTGACGTGCTGGCTGCTGCTAGCCAATGTATAAATAGCCCAAGCATGCCCTGCACGGGCTCGACTTCGTCACGCCCAATCACCTTTGCAGCCCGTAGTCGACACACAGGTGGTGTGCAGGCCGCCATGGTGGACGGTTCAGTGACATTCTATTCCAACAATATAGACTGGGCTACTTGGCAAGCCTTGGGGACTTCGCGCGGCGGTGAGGTGACCAGCATTCAATAACTTGGCGGTGCAAGAGGGATACCAGGATGATTCGCTTTAATTACCCCCGGATTAACAATCGATTGCTCCAAACTGCACCAATGGTTGTGCTTTTGTTTCTTACTTCGGTGATCAATGGCTGTAGCGGTCCCGAGGACCCCACCATTACCGTGTGGGGAAAGGTAACACTTGATAATGTGCCGGTGAGGCATGGCGACATCGAATTCGCCGGCAAACAGAATCAGGGATTGAGACGAGGCGCGATGATTGAGAACGGCGATTATCGGACGGCTCCTTTTCAGGGCTTGTTACCGGGCGATTATGTCGTGCGGATCTTTTCTGTCCCGAACCAGGATGTTAAGGAGAGTGATCCAGACGTGTTGCCTGGCGACGAGGAGTTAGGGCCAGAGCAAACACGAGATCAAATCCCCCCGGAATATAACATGCGCAGTAAGGTGACGGTCTCTGTCACGGCAGAGGGACCGAACGAGTTTAATTTTGATATTAAGTCAAAAAAATAGCTTGCGCAAGATAAGCCTACGAATCTAAATTGGTGCCGCCAAGTAATGAAATTGGTGCACCAACGAATGGTGTTGTACAGCCCACCTCGTTAGTCAAACTTGTAATCAGGTATTGGCTGGCGTTTTTTGAGATCAGTCGGTCCACTTTCTCCCTGGCTTAAAGTGGGATGGGTGAGACTTTCCCGCACATAACTGAAGATCAAAAATCAGTTTCCGAACAAATCAATCGTTTTTTCCCGGCTGCTTACGCCGTCACGGCTCACTAAATCAACAAGCCAGTGAGCGGCCGGGTCCCGAGTACCACCCGAGGCCTTACGGCCTACGGCTCACAGATCATGATTGCGCTCAGTTAATTAGCACTCATACTAAGCAAGTTATCGCACAGTTAATCTTCAGGCAGGTCCTTTCGAATCTTGCGATAAATTGTTTTACGATCTAGACCCAAAATGCGAGCTGCTTGAGTTTGGTTGCCCGCACAAGCCTCCAAGACGTGATTGATATATCGCCGCTCTATTTCATCCAACGAAACTAACTCGCTTGGATCCAGCCCACCGATGAAAACTGTACTGGCTGAAAAGTTCTGAATTCTTTCTGGTAAATCGAGCACGGTAACCTTGTCATAGCGAGTCAAGGCGACCGCACGTTCCATAGCATTCCTGAGTTCGCGGACATTGCCGGGCCAAGAGTAACTGAGGAGTTTCTCTGCCACTCCGTCGGCAAGCCCCGTAACAGGTTTGTTCTCAGCGGTTGAGAACCGCTCAACAAAGTGTTCTGCTAGCCTCAGGATATCCACACCTCGGGAGCGCAAGGGTGGTAACTCGATGCCGATAACATTGATCCGATAATACAAATCCTCTCGAAACTGTCCATCAGCAACTGCTGCTTCCAAGTCGCGGTTGGTGGCAGTTAGGACGCGCACATCGAAGGCAAGTTCTTTGTCGCTTCCAACAGGGCGAACCCTTCGTTCTTCAAGTGATCGCAGCAATTTGGCTTGCATCGACATGGGCATCTCACCCATTTCATCCAACAACAGGATGCCACCATTGGCTTCAAGAAACAAACCGCGACGCTCCCCACGTGCATCAGTAAAAGCTCCCTTAACATGTCCAAACAACTCACTCTCCAGCAAGGTTTCCGATAGGGCGGCACAGTTGACAGCGACAAAAGGTTGTTTTGCGCGGCGACTGTGCGCATGGATCGAGCGAGCGATCAATTCCTTTCCCGTGCCACTTTCCCCCGTAATCAGTACGGCAGCTTCGGAGGCTGCGACCTGTTGCAGTTTTTCGTACAGAGCTCGCATTGCGGGACTGTGGCCAAGTACATCGCCGAATGCAGTCCGATAGTCCCACGTAGACTTTAATAGCTTCACTTGATCGCTTAGCCTGCGTTTTTCAATCGCGCGGCGAAGCGTGATCGACAGTAGATCCATTTCTATGGGTTTGACGATGAAGTCGTATGCTCCACTGCGCATCGCAGAAATGGCTGTTTCCAATGATCCAAAGGCCGTCATGACTATGATTGGAATGTCAGGACGGATCTGGGAAAGTTGTTCGCACAGCTGTAAGCCAGATGTGCCTGGCATACGTACATCGGTCAGGACGACATCATAATCTGATTTTTGAATGGCCTCGAACGCTTCAGAAGCTGAACCGCAAGCATGGCTCATAATTCCACGAAGCCGCAAGTCCGTTTCAATGAGTTTGCGCATATTGCGTTCATCATCGACAACCAGCACGCGTGCATTTTCAGCAATACTATCCGACATTAGTTCATCTCGCATCTAGCGAGCCTGTTGTTGTGACTGGAAGTATGATTCGAAACGTCGTTCCCGAACCGGGTTGGCTACTTACAGAAATCTGCCCGCTATGTTCCCTAATGATGCCGTAGGCAATGGAAAGTCCCAAACCCGTTCCTTTGCCAACATCCTTGGTAGTAAAAAACGGTTCAAATAACAGGGGAATATCCGTGGCTGCGATCCCCACACCCGAATCTGTAACGTCGATACAGACATTTTCGTCGCCTGTGTTACTTGTCGTTAGGATGTTAACATCACCACCTTCAGGCATGGCAGCAAACGCATTGCTGAGTAAATTTGAGAATACTTGTTGAAGTTGTGCGGCATCGCCGGCCACGAGAATGTCGTTATCGCAGGATTGAAATTCCACGCGAATATTCGCTTTTGAAGCTAACGGCTTCATTAGGTCCATGGTACGCCTAATCACCTCCGCCAACCGTATTGGTGAATACGGTACAGGCTTTTGTCGCGCAAAATCCAACAATTGTCGAACAATCGTCGTCATGCGATCTGCTTCTTCCTTGATCATTGTGGCGCTTTCGGCAGTTTCACCTTCGGTCAACCGTCCACCCGCAATCAGACCGGCTTGACCTGAAACGACATTGAGCGGTGTACCGAGTTCATGTGCAATTCCCGCCGCCAGTGTGCCAACGGTACCCAGTCTGTCCGTGTGTCGTATGGCATCTCGCTGCAGTCGTAATTTGCGACTCATCTCGCTAATAATATTCGCAAGTTGACCTAGTTCATCCTCTGTTGCAATAACGGGCAATTGATCGAGATTCCCATCTCCAATGTCTTTACATTGCAACATCAGTTTTTTTAGCGGTTGACCAACCAATCGAACACCACCAAAGTAAATTACCGCTCCGGAAAAAAGCGATACGCCAAGCAAGGCAATTAATGCCCTCAAAATCTCTGTGCGCATGAACGTATCATGCTCACCAAGTGGATGGGAAACTTGTACGACACCAACATCCTTGCCGTTGATTGCTAGTGGTACAAATGAGTGAGTAACGCGAGTACCGTCGGAGTTCGTCACGGAAAGACTAGACACTTTTCTCGTTGTAGTCTCTGGCGTTAAAGGGGGCACTTGCTTTCCATACAGGAGATGCATTTCGAAACCGGAAATCGTTTGCGATGTAAACTCGACGACTTGAGCGACCGTGACCACGCCACCTTCCTCGTAGGCCTTGGCTATCGCAGGGGTAATGGCATCGACAAGTTGGGCTGCATATATTTGGTGACGCTCCTCTGAGATAAGCCGCTGCTGTTCAATGGTTTGCCAGGCAGATACGCCCACTATGCCCAGTACGCCCACCAAAAACAGCAGAATCAATTTGGCAGCAAGTCTCATTTGCGGTAACTTATCGTTGTGTCGTTGTGCTAGGAGGCAAAACGTTTGCGACCCAAGTCCATTCTAAAATGAACTTGGGTCACATGCATTGATAGTAATCGATCTGATCAGCCTATTGGCTCGAGACAACCATGAAACGTGAGCCTTGTTCGGTTCGAACCAGTAAGAGGATGGATCCATCGGTATCCTGGCTAACGATTTTTTCGAATTCGCCGATTGTATTCACGTCTTGTCGATTTACCTGAACGATTACCATGCCTGGGGATAGACCCGCTATGTCCGCCGAACTGCCCTCTTGGACGTTGGTCACAAGCACTCCCTTGACATTGTCCATACCAAGTTGACTTGCTACTTCCTTAGACAACTCGCTAACCTCCAATCCCATCGAGTCTGATTGTTCTCCTCTCCGGATGGTTGAACCGCTTTGTCCGCCAAAATCATCGGGCGCAGCCTCAGCTTTGAACATAAGCTGAACAGGTTTTCCATCGCGAATCACGTTCATTGCAATGGAACTTCCAACTTGTGATTGCTCAACAACTAGCTGCAATTGTTGAGGAGATGTAACCGGCGTTGCTCCCAATTTGGCGATGACATCACCAGTCTTCAGGCCAGAACGTGCTGCTGGTGTATCGGGGAATACTTCTGTTACTACCACACCGCTTTTGGGTGCGATTCCTAATTGAGTTGACAGTTCGTAATCTACAGGCTGGATGCCGACGCCCAAGTAAGATCGGTTTACTTGACCAAAACTAAGCAATTGATCGCTGACCCAATGAGCCAGATTGGATGGAACGGCAAAACCAACACCGTCGTTGCCGCCACTACGAGATGATATGGCTGTGTTAATTCCGATTACTTCACCCTTGAGATTGACCAGTGGTCCACCACTGTTACCGGGATTAATTGCGGCATCCGTTTGAATGAAGTTTTCACGGGCTGTGATACCGACACCTCGGTTCGTCGCGCTGACGATACCGGCAGTCACCGTACTTTCGAGCCCGAATGGTTGTCCCAATGCCACGACCCAATCACCAACTGCCATCGTGTCGCTGTTGCCGACTTTCGCTGCAACAAGTTTGGAGTCTGATTTGAATTTTATCACCGCAATATCGGTTTTAGGGTCGGTCAAGACTTCACTGGCAACAAACTCCCGCCCATCGTTCGTTCGGATAATGACCTTTCCGTTTCCTGCCACGACGTGATTGTTGGTCAACACGATGCCAGATTCATCGATGATAACACCGGAACCCATACCAACTTCGGAATGGGGTTGCTGGCCCGGGTCTATTTGTCCTGGAAAGCCGTCCGGAAACATATCTTCAAATGGAGTGCCTTCGAAAGGATTATGCTGTCCGGATCGGCTACGTGAGTGCTGCTGACGCCCACCAATTGGAAAGGTTGGATCCATTCGATTTTCGATCGCAACTACTGCCGGCAAGACTTTGGAGGAAACCTCGCGGAATGCATTTGAGAGAGCATTAGCGACATCGCTTGAATCTGACGATGTTATGGACGAGGCGGTTGTGCCAGAGGTTGGAGATGCTGGCGAAGCGGCTGTCAATATTCCAACTGTCATCACCGACACTGGAAGTGCCAGATATGCAATCCACCATTTTGAAAGAAACTTTTTCATGACTCTATTCCTTACCTTAAGTTGTATTGAAATCACCCTGCCGAATTGTCCTCTGACCATGTGTCCGGCGGCACGTCTCGTAGATTGATACGAGGTGGCAGCCAGCTACTTTTGCACTTCTGAACGCGGCGTCGTTGCTTTTGAGACTCCGTCCAACCACCCCGGATTTCAGCAGCTGCTTGCGAAATCTCATTCGGCGTTGGATCATCGTTGGAATCGAATCCCTTAGAGGAATCTTCAGGCATGGATATCACGGCTTACCTCCTAGTTTGTTAGTGCGTTCAGCTGTGAATCCTTTCTATCGTGAACTTCCGCGAACAAAACGCTCTTGCACTCAGACGCACACCGCGTGCCAAATTCGAGATCACTGATTTTCAGTGTTTTTATTGACAACTGGCGTATTTTTAACCCTGGCAATACCGGGGCGCAGAGTCTCAGTGGGGAATATTGCCCCAGTTTCTGGTCGCCCGTGTTTTCTTAAGGTCGCGCGCAGAGTAAATAAGATTTGCAAGCCAGGGACATTTCCACCAACCGGTGGATAGTGAAACACGTAGAGATACGGTCATCAGCATTGGACGTTGGATGAGGCATAGCATCCTCTCAGACCTCAACTTGTAGCACGTCTACTTTGAATGGACGGACGCAACTTTAGATATGCCTAGGTTGATCGATAGCGTAGACGCGAAGGCGAGCGGCAGAAATAGATCTACCAATCCTAACCCGAAGCGTCAGCGAGGGACCGAACAAGAATCCCTCACTTACGTTTCGGGTTGGGACGTTT